>SUVI01000012.1 GCA_015062085.1 Planctomycetaceae bacterium | reverse complement strand
ACGCGAGACGCGCTGCTTCCCAAGGCGATGGTAGAAAAGCGACGCGAGACGCGTCGCCTCCCAAGGCGATGGTGGAAAGCGGTGCGAGACGCGCCGCCTCCCAAGGCGATGGTAGAAAGCTGCGCGAGACGTGCTGCCTCCCCAGGCGATGGTTGAAAGCGGCGCGAGACGTGCTGCCTCCCAAGGCGATGGTAGAAAAGCGACGCGAGACGTGCTGCCTCCCCAGGCGATGGTAGAAAAGCGACGCGAGACGTGCTGCCTCCCCAGGCGATGGTTGAAAGCGACGCGAGACGCGTCGCCTCCCAAGGCGATGGTTGAAAGCGGCGCGAGACGTGCTGCCTCCCCAGGCGATGGTTGAAAGCGACGCGAGACGCGTCGCCTCCCAAGGCGATGGTGGAAAGCGGTGCGAGACGCGCCGCCTCCCAAGGCGATGGTAGAAAGCGGCGCGAGACGTGCTGCCTCCCCAGGCGATGGTTGAAAGCGACGCGAGACGCGTCGCCTCCCCAGGCGATGGTTGAAAGCGGCGCGAGACGTGCTGCCTCCCCAGGCGATGGTAGAAAGCGGCGCGAGACGTGCTGCCTCCCAAGGCGATGGTAGAAAAGCGACGCGAGACGCGTCGCCTCCCAAGGCGATGGTGGAAAGCGGTGCGAGACGCGCCGCCTCCCAGGGCGATGGTAGAAAAGCGGCGCGAGACGCGTCGCCTCCCCAGGCGATGGAGCCGTTTTGTTGTGTCAAATCGGTTTTTTGAATTTTATTTGATTCGTTCAGACTTTCCAATTTTTTAGATCGACTGTCAGGAGCTGGGCAGGGTACTTTTATGGCAAACGATACATCGGAACAGACCATCTATCAGAAATACCTTGGAGTTGCCGGCCGGCAGGTTCCGCCGGATCACTACACGCTGCTTGGTGTTCAGCCTTTGGAATCTGACCCAGATACGCTCCGGTCCGCGCTGAAACGCAGGCTGGAGCTTCTTGCCCAGAAAAAAAATGACGAAAATGCTCCGGATGTAGAGCGGCTCGAAAAGGAGCTTCAGGAGGCGGTGGAATGTCTGACGAGCGAGGGAGCCCGGGACAGTTACGAACGCGGTGTGACGGGAGAGGCTGCCAAGAAAGGTATCCAAATGGCGTCTTTCGCGGAAACCGAAAATGAAGCCGAGGCCTCGTCTGTGCAAGCGGGAACTGTACCGCATCCGGGAACTGTACCGCATCCGGGAACTGTACCGCATCCGGGAACTGTGCCGTATCCGGGAGGGCTTTATGCTCAGCCCGGCATGATGCCGCACCCGGGAATGGCGCTGAATGGGGAAGCTGCAGCACACGGCGGAGTTTGCGCGCAGCCGCGGACGGCATTCATGCCTGTGGCGAGCGGAGCAGAAGAGGATCCGTATGCCCGATTTAGCCGCATGCAGGGGACTGGTTCGGCCGGAGGTCTGGATTTTGGCGCGGGCGCCGCTTCGTCAGGAAGAGCCTCGTCGGGAAGTCGCTCTGCAGGTGCTTCCGCTCGCAGATCGACGGGGGCTTCGCGTAAAAAAACCGCCTCGAATGTTCCGGCGATCCCAATGTCGGTGGTCATTGGTGCGTTTGTGATCATGGTCCTGATCTTTGCGGGGATCCATTCTGTCAATTCGGACTCGGGAAGGGCGAAGAAACTGCATATCGAGGCTATGTCGGCGGTGAATTCCGGAGATTTTGAGCGCGGGCGCAAACTGATCGAAATGGCGATCCAGCTCGATCCGCAGGAAGAGTATGTGCGCTACCAGGAGCAGATCGACAAAAAAGAGAAGCAGTCTGAGATGCGTCAGAAACGCCAGGAGTTTTATGACGCGGAGGCGGACGAGGAGTTTGATTTTTCGATCGAGTGACCGCGATAAACGAAATGATGCCGAAAGAGGCGGAAGTGTTCTACGGTCTCTTTCGGCGTTGGTTTTAAAATACGTTTTCAAATTTCTGATTTTCTGGAAATGAATTAAGAACCCGGCAGATCTTAACGGGATCTTTTTGAAAATTTGCCTAAATTGCTCTAAAGAGGCTCCTGCCCCCCTTGAAATTTTGGGAAAATGTGGTACAATTCATTTTCCTGAAATTTTTGATTGTTCACAGTTTATTCATGGGTTGCGAATTATGTTTGAATCCCTTCGAGAAGGTTTAAGCTCTGCACTGCGTTCCCTCAGCGGCCGCGGTAAACTGACGGAAGCGAATATGCGCGAGGGACTCGGCATGGTCGAAAGCGCACTGCTGGAAGCGGACGTCAGCTATGAAGCCGTGAAGGCTTTTATGGCCCGCGTCAGTGAAAAAGCGTGCGGTGAAGAAGTCTTGAAGCAGATCGATCCGACTCAGCAGGTCGTGAAGATCGTCTACGATGAGCTCGTGGAACTGATGGGACCTGTGGACAATGATCTGCATCTGAAAGGCTCCGGCATCACGACGATCATGATGTGCGGTCTCCAGGGTTCTGGTAAAACGACGACGACCGGTAAACTGGGTAAACGGATCCAGGTCCGCGGGCGTCGTCCGATGTTCGTGGCTGCCGACCTTCAGCGGCCTGCCGCTATCAAGCAGCTGGAGACGCTCGGCGAGCAGCTGAATATTCCGGTTTTTGCCGACTATGAAGAAAAAGATCCGGTCAAAGTCTGCACGCGTGCTCTGGAAGCTGCGAAGGCGAAGGGCTGTGACGTCGTCATCCTCGACACGGCAGGGCGTCTGCATGTCGATGAGGAGCTGATGCAGCAGCTGGTGAACATAGACCGGAACTGTGATCCGGATCAGGTCTACCTCGTCGTAGACGGTATGACGGGTCAGGATGCTGTGAACAGTGCGAAGGCGTTCAACGAAGCGTTGGAACTGGACGGCGTCATCATGACGAAGCTGGACGGTGATGCTCGTGCGGGCGCGGCGATCTCGCTGAAGCACGTGACTGGCGTTCCGATCAAATTCATCGGTACCGGCGAGCAGATCACGTCCTCCACGTCTCTGGAAGATTTCACTCCGGAAGGAATGGCGAGCCGTATTCTTGGCGGTGGTGACCTTCAGGAACTTCTGCGTCAGGCGCAGACCGCTTTCGATCAGAATGTGATGGAAGCACAGGAAGCGCGTTTGAAGAAGGGGATCTTCACGTTCAACGATTTCCAGACCATGATGGCGCAGACTCGTCGTCTTGGTTCTTTCGGCAAGATCCTGAGCTTCCTTCCCGGAATGGGGAATCTGAAGCAGATGCTCGGCAACACAGACGCGGACGCCGAGATGAACAAGATCAACGGCATTATCAACTCCATGACGAAGTTTGAGCGCGAGAATCCGAAGAGCATCGACGCCTCGCGTGCGCGCCGTATCGCGGCCGGTTCCGGAGTTCAGCCGCAGCAGGTCTCTGATCTGATCAAGCAGTTCAACATGATGGCTGAAATGATGAAGATGATGTCCACCATGGGTGCCGGCGGGCGAATTGGCGCGATGCAGGAACTGATGCGCCGCATGCAGCAGGGACCGGCCGGCATGGGGCAGGGCGGAGGCGCTCCGAAGGGAAATACTGGGAAACGTCTCACACCCGCCGAAAAAGCGAAAATGAGAAAACTGCGCGAAAAAGAGATGAAAAAGCGCAAGAAGGGCTAGTCCCGCTAACCGTACATTATCCGAGACCCATGATGTTTGGGTCGGTAATGGTCGCTGGCGCGTTGTTTGCCGTGCCAGATAGTTCATTGTTTAGAGAAAAGGAGTAAATTCCTATGGCAGTTAGAATTCGTATGAAAAAACTGGGCCGTCTCCATCGCCCGTTCTATCGCATTTGCGCGATGGATTCTCGAGCCCCGCGCGGCGGTCGTGTCCTTCAGGAACTGGGTACGTACGACCCGATGGTTCCCGAAACGGACGCACGCGTCGTTCTGGATGTTGAGGGAGTGGAAAAATGGCTGGCCGTCGGCGCTCAGCCCACCCCGAAAGTCGCCGTTCTGATCAAAAAGTACGGCAAAAACGGTACGCACCTTGAAGCTCAGAAAGCCGCTCAGGCGAAACTGGCCGAAGCCCGCAAACCGCGTCCGACTTCGACTCGTATGATCAAAGCTCAGGCTGCTCCCGCCGTTACGGAAGAAGCTGCCGAGTAAGAAAATTTTTAATGGAAAGGTCCCATGCGCTTTGATGTTTTGACGCTTTTTCCCGAAATGTTTACGAACTATCTTGGGGAAAGTCTCTTTCATCAGTCCATCAAAAATGGGCTTGTGAGCGTTGGGCTTCACAATATGCGGGATTGGACGCACGATCGGCACAGAACGGTCGATGATCGTCCTTTTGGCGGCGGTCCTGGAATGGTTCTGAAAGCAGAACCGGTCGTGGACTGCGTAGAAGCGGTGCAGCAGGGCATTTTCGGTGAAACGTCTCTGGAATTGAACTGTGAGACGGAGAATGCCGACGCGGATGCAGATCCGGTCCTTTTTGACGGATCCATTCGCACAGAACCGGGACATTTGGTCATGCTGACTCCTGCCGGACGGGTTTTTCGGCAGACGGTCGCAGAGGAGCTGGTCCAGCACAAGCGGATCGTCTTTCTCTGCGGAAGATACGAGGGGTTTGATGACCGCGTCCGTCAGATCCTCCAGCCGGATGAGATTTCGATTGGGGACTACGTCCTTAATGGCGGCGAGGTGGCGAGCATGGTGGTGATGGAAGCCGTCATTCGCCTGATCCCCGGGGTTTTGGGAGACGAAATGAGTTCCGTCACGGATTCGTTTTCCAGCGGCAACCGGCTTCTGGAATCGGCACAGTATACGCGTCCGAGAGTGTTTCGGGGGCTGGAAGTGCCGGAGATCCTTTTTTCCGGGCATCATGCCAACATTGAGAAATGGCGGCGTGAGGAGAATCGGAAACTGACGCTGGAGCGTCGGCCCGATCTGATCCCTCCGGGAAGCGAAGAGGAGGAAAAGCCGAAAAAGAAACGCGCCCGTAAAGTGAAGAAAGAAGAAACCGAATAGAAAAAAGAAAATTGAAAGGATTTACTCATGAGTCAGAAAATCATGCAGCTGGTCGAAAAAGCCAGTATGAAGACGGAAGTCCCGCATTTTGAAATCGGCGACACGGTAAACGTGCACTGCAAGATCGTCGAAGGCAACAAAGAACGCATCCAGGTCTTCACCGGTGTCGTGATCGCCCGCAGCGGTTCTGGAACGCGTGAAATGTTCACGGTCCGCCGCATCGTTCAGGGTGAAGGCGTCGAACGCAAGTTCCCGGTCCACAGCCCCCGTGTTGCGAACATCGAAGTCGTTCGTTCCGCCGAAGTCCGTCGTGCGAAGCTCTACTTCCTGCGTGACCGTGTTGGTAAAGCGACCCGTTTGGTCGAACGCCGTGTCGAAACGAAAAAGGTCGACGCTGCCGAAAAAGCGCCGAAAAAACTGCGCGGCCGCGCCAAGGCCAAGGCCAAGAAAGCTGCCGAAGCGAAATAAGCTATGCGGCTTGCCGAAAAATGCCGTCGGTGCATGAATGGCATGCGGTGGCACATTGAATGAAATGGAACAGGAAAGGATCTTCGTCGATCTTTTCCTGTTTTTTTTTGTGGAAAAACGGAACGAAAGCGGTTTTTGGCGTAAGAGAGGAGCATTTTCATGAAGAAAAATTTTGAGATCGGGTACCTCATTTTTTTCTGTTTCTTTTTTTGACTGCGGCAAAAAGCGGAGCAGGGGAGTTTGCAGAACGTGCAGCAGAAGATCCGGAAAAGGCCCGCACTGCCATTCGGCAAACCTGGCTTGAGACGCTCGGAAGGCCGTCGCATGGTGATTTTGAGCCGGAAGTCGAGACGGTCGAACGATTCACGACTCCGGAATTTGAAGCGGAACTGCTTTTTCAGAAAACCGGTCCGGCAACTCGCCAAAAAATGCTTTTGCTTCGGCGTTAGGATGGAAGAAGAATCCGCGTGTTCCGGGATTCGTCGTCCCGTATTGCGATCCTGACCGAATGTGCGGATACGATTAAAAACGAAAGAGCGAATGCCGCCGGGACGTGAATTTGCGGAATTTGGACGACTTCTCGTTCGGGCGGGGTACGTTGTTCTGTGCGTGGAAGCGTATCCGTACAATCTACTTGAAGATCCGACCGGGACGGCTCAAAAGCAGGGGTTCCGATGGCGGCAGCGTGCGGCAGAGACTCTTCTTGCGGAAGATTCAGCGCAGATTCCCGGTCCACTAGAAAACGCCTATCCGGAAAAATGAAAAAAGCCGAAGACCCCAGATCTCCGGCTTTTCTTAATTCAGACTTCCTTCAGAAGTAACGGCATCAACCGAACAGACCGCCAGTCGCACCGGAATCACGGCCGCCGCGCAGTTCCTTGAATTTTGCCTTCACCTTCACCGTCGGGGTCACTTCACGCTCTTCCGGGGTCTTGACTTTCTTCTCTTCTTTTTCGTCCTTTTCCTTCTTTTCCGTGACCGGCGCTTCGGTCAGAGCTTTGATAGAAAGGCTGATCTTGCGTTTTTTCGCATCGATCGAAAGGACTTTTGCGGAAACTTCGTCGCCGACTTTCACGACGTCTTCGACCTTTTCCACACGGCGATAGGCGAGCGCAGAAATATGAACGAGACCTTCCACTGCGGGTTCCAGTTCGACAAAAGCGCCGAATTCCATGATTTTGGTGACCTTACCAGTGACCGTAGAATCGACCGGGTATTTTTCCTCGATGGTGGACCACGGATTCACCTGCATGTCGCGGTAAACGAAACTGATGCGCTTCGTTTTGGGGTCGATCTTTTCGATGCGGACGGTAATCGGATCACCTTCTTTCAGGACGTCACTCGGATGCTTGACACGTTCCCAGGAAAGCTGGCTGATGTGCAGCAGACCATCCACTCCGCCAATGTCGATAAAGGCGCCGAAATCCATGATCTTGCGGACGGTACCTTCGTGGACCTGGCCGACTTCGAGACTGGCGAAAACTTCTTCGCGCTTCGCATCACGTTCACGATCGAGATACTTGCGGTGGCTGAGGACCAGATTGTGTTTCTTCGGAACGACTTCGGTGATGATGCAGCTGAGTTTCTGGCCGACGTACTGCTCGACGTTTTCGACACGTCCTGCCGCGATCTGGCTCATAGGGATGAAACCGCGAAGGCTCTTCACTTTGCATTCCAGCCCTCCGGTGTTCGTTCCAGTAACGGTGACTTCGATGACCATTCCCTTTTCCAGCGTATCCCAGTCCGCATTGGTGACGGCGCTTCCGGGCAGATTGGCTTCAAAAAGACCGTCTGCGTTCGTTTCTTTCGCGATGACGACTTCGATCTCAGCACCTTCTTCCGGATTTTCCTTAAACTGCTTGAGCGGGACTTGGCCCTGGGTGTTTCCGATTTCTACAAAAACGTTGTCGCTTGCGATCTTGACGACTTTCGCTTTGACTTTGGCGCCGACTTCAAGTGAGACCGGTGCGCTGACAGAGTCTTTCAGCATGGAATCCAGGTCGCCTCCGGCCATGGCATTTTCCAGTTCGGCTTCCAGGTCTTCGGTCATGGGAGCGCGTTTGTTTTTCATTTCTTCACGGGCACTCTCCAGATTTGCCTGGGCATCAGCAGCAGGTGCGGCAGCCTTTTCTTCAGCGGCAGTTTCCTGCACAGCGGCAGTTTCCTGCACGGCGGCCTGCGCCTCTTCCTGAACGTTTTCAACCTGAGGATTCAATTCGTTATTTTCCATACTCAAACTCCGATACTTACGCAACTGATCTGGCCGGCGGGAATCAGGTTTCGGCACCTGAAACTCCGGCTGGGTTTCTCTTCTTGTGTGCGATCTGAGCAGGTTCGTCTGCCGCAGAGACCGCACAGGAGGGAGCAGACAAAAGATCCGCGGGTCTCCCCTCCCTGAATTTTACAATTTACCATAAATTTTTGCGAATGTCAAGATTGGAGAGGATCTTTTCGCAAACATTTTCCGTTTTTTTTCGAAATTTTCGAATTAATTTTGCCTCAAAGCCGGATTTTATGATATAATGAAAACGATGAGTGGGTGGAAATGCCAAAATTATCTAATTTTGCATTTGCTTTTTTGTCCCTATGCCTTTTTTGTACGGAATCGGGGAGTTCCGTAATGATTCATGGGATCCCGACAGTTTCAGAGAACCAGAAAAGCAGAAATTTCATGAACTTTCAATTTTATTGCCCGCAGGGCCATTTGCTTCAGGCCGACACTGCTCACGCGGGGAGCATCATCGTGTGTCCGATTTGCGGTACCCAGTTCATCATTCCGGCTCCGCCGCCGCAGGCTGTTCCGGTCGCGACTCCTGTTGTTACGCCGGTCGCGCCGGTTTCGCAGCCCCTGCAGCAGTCTGTGCAGGAAAACGGGCTGGATTTCACCTCTGCCTCTTCTGCTGGACGTGCTGGAGGGAGAAGGGGAAACGATCTTAATGCACTTCTGGGAGGCGGAGCGGACGGAAACTCTGTGGAAGAGACTCCAGAGGAAGCCAGTCCGTTTGCGATGATGCAGGAGAAAAAAGAGAAGGAAATGCGTGAAAAAGCTGCCGCGGAAGCCAAAAAAACGCTTACTTCTGCGATGAAAGCTCCGCCGAAAGCTGAAGAACTCTCGCTCGTGCACATTCCGTGTCCCAAAGGACATGTGCTGGACGTCGATAAAGAAATGATCGGCCAGCGTGTCCAATGCCCTGTTTGCCGTGCCGTCTATGATCTGAAACTTGAAAACAGTCTCGAGTATATCCAGGAGAAGAAAAAGGCGCAGGAACTTGAAGAAATGCGGCTTGGGAAGATCTGGATCGTACGTGCCGGCATTGCAGTGATCCTCGTCATCCTGTTTTTGATCGTCATGATCTTCAGCAGTCGATGAACGAACCTTTTTCGGCCGGACACGAACGTTCGGCCGTTTGTATTTCACGGTCTTGCGGATCGTGGATCATTTTCCCGCCATTTTTGATTTTTTTCTTTAGAAAGGATGCCTTATGAAAAGATTCCTTTGTGTCGTTCTGTTTTTTGCGCTGACCGCCTGCGTTTATGCCGTGCCGGAGTATGCCGAGCAGGAGATCTTTGACGTTCATGTGCGTTCCGGGATCGGAAACACGATCGCGAAACTCCAGGCTGGCGAAGAAGTTACCGTCGCTTACTTCGGAGGTTCCATCACGGCTCAGAATGGATGGAGGCCGAAGACGTCGAAATTTCTTGGCGAGAAGTTTCCAAATGCGAAGATCAGCGAGATCCATGCGGCAATCGGCGGGACTGGCTCCGACCTTGGTGTTTTTCGGCTCGGATACGATGTTCTGCGCCATGATCCGGACTTGGTCTTCGTCGAGTTTGCGACCAATGACGGCGGGAATTCTCCTGAAAATATCTGGCGGCAGATGGAAGGCATCGTGCGGCAGATCTGGAAAAAAGACGCACGCACGGACATCGTGTTCGTCTACACTGTCACGACGGCGACCGTTGGCGATCATCAGAACGGAAAACTTCACCGAGCGGCCGGTGCGATGGAAATGCTTGCCGAGCATTACGGGATCCCGACGATCAATTTCGGAAAGCGCGTCGCGGAAATGGTCACGTCCGGCCAGCTCGTCATGAAAGCGGATACCGTACCGGAAGGAAAGATCCTTTTCGCAAAAGACGGCGTCCACCCGCTTGACGCAGGGCATGAACTTTACCTTGCGGACATCATTGCCGGATACGAAAAAATGAAAGATCTTCCTGCGGTCGATCACGCACCGAAACTCGAAAGCGTCTTCATCGAAGGAAACTACGAAAATGCAAAAATGGTCCCCATCACCCCGGAAATGCTTCACGGCGAATGGGAACTCGTGAAAGAAGGCGAGCCGAATTTCCACTTCACGAACCGCACGGGCGAAATGTGGCACTCGGGCAAGCCGGGAAGTACGCTGACCTTCAAATTCCGCGGAAAACAGGCGAAACTTTATGACGTGCTCGGTCCCAATGCCGCACAGGTCTGGGTCACGGTCGACGGAAAGAGGGGCGAAAGACCCTCGCGCCGATACGACAGCTACTGCAGCTGGTTCCGTCTGGCGACGCTCTGGGCTTACGCCAACGAGAACGACGACATGCAGACCGTCCACACAGTCACCATTGAGATCGATTCCGAGCAGCCGGACCGTTCCATCGTGAAGGAGTACACACCGGGAGATCCGAAATATGACGGCACGAACTGGTGGGTCGGGAAGATCATGATTCTCGGCGAGCTGGTCGAATAGCAGCAGGAAAAAGAAAAAAGAGTCTTTAAAAGTTTTTGAAGAGGGAGTCTGAGGGAGGAACAATTTCCAAAATGTTCCTCCCTCACGAGCGTCACGACATGACGGGCAGCCAGACGGCTCTCGCAGAGTGCCGTCGCGCGTGGGACTTTCAGCCGAAAATCTCAACCACTGAATTTACAGAAGCTCCTTAAAAGTGCACAAAAGGAAAACATAAAAAGTACTAAAACATCAAAAAGTTTTTGAAAGCCTCTCGCCGTCGTTCTGTGTTTCTCTGCGAAAATTCAGTCTTCTCAGTGATGGATCGAAAGTCCGTAAGAAAAGGCGCGCCGGAACGTCTCGGGATAAAAAAAGTCCATCTTCTCCGTGGAAAATGGACTTTTAGCGATCTACGCATTCATTTGCGTTTTCTTATTTCTCATGGCGCAGAAGCGGGAAGAGGATGATGTCACGGATGCTCTGCGAGTTGGTCAGGAGCATGACTAGACGGTCGATCCCCATTCCGAGACCGCCCGCCGGCGGCATTCCGTAACGCAGGGCACGAATGAAGTCGTGATCCATTTTCGCCATGGAATCTTCGTCTTTCTGACCTTCCAGCTGCTGGGTGAAAAGACGTTCCTGGAGATCTGGGTCGTTCAGTTCCGTGTATGCATTGGCGAGTTCCATTCCCTTGACGAAGAGCTCGAAACGCTCCGCGATTTCCGGATCGTCGCTCTTTCGCTTCGTCAGCGGGCAGATACTTGCCGGATAGTCGTAAACGAACGTGGGATCCACGAGATTGTCTTCGACCGTCGCTTCGAAAACGTCGTTCAGGATGACGTCCGGATGTTTCACGTCCACATCTTCAATGCCGAGTTCCAGAGCTTTCGCTTTCACGGCAGCCGGATCGTGAGAGTCGATCCCTGCGAATTCGTCGACCAAGTCGTGGTACTTCCGGCGCGCAAACGGCGGGGTGAAGTTGATCGTACCGTCTTCCCACGGCAGGATGACCGGCTGTCCCTCGACGACTTCACGGCCAGTGGCTTTGATGGCGTTCATGATGATCTCTTCGGAAAGGTCCATCATGGAATAGTAGTCGCCAAACGCCTGGTAGGTCTCCATAAGCGTGAATTCCGGATTGTGCTTCGTGTCGACGCCCTCATTCCGGTACACGCGGCCGATCTCGTAAACGCGTTCCATGCCGCCGACGAGAAGACGCTTCAGGTGCAGTTCCAGCGCGATGCGCATGTAGAGCGTCATGTCCAGCGCATTATGGTGCGTCGTGAACGGCCGGGCGGCCGCACCGCCGGCGACTGCGTGAAGAGTCGGACCTTCGATCTCGTAGAATCCCCGATTATCCAGCGTTTCGCGGACAGATTTGATGATCTTCGTGCGGTTTACGAAACGTTCCAGCGCTCCGTCCGTGTGGATCAGGTCCACGTAACGCATGCGCTGACGCATTTCCAAGTCGTTCAGGCCGCTGTGTTTATCCGGCGGCGTGTTGATGGATTTCGCCATGAAATCGAGATTCGCGGCAAATACGGTCAGTTCGCCGGTGCGAGTGTGCGCCAGCTCGCCTTCCACCATGACAATGTCGCCCAGGTCGAAACACTGCGCGAGTTCAAAATTGCGGTCTCCGACCTGATTTTTCCCGATCATGACCTGGACCTTTCCGGTCCGGTCTTTGATGTTGAGCCAGATGACTTTTCCGGATGGACGCTGGAGCATGATGCGTCCCTGCACGCGGACATTAGGACCATGTTCGCCCGCTTCACGCTGTTCTGCACCGGGTACCTGACTTTCCATCGCACGCACGTCCGCCAGAGGTGTCACTCCGTCGATACGGTGTCCCCAGGGGTCGATCCCCATTTCGACGATCTTCGCCATTTTTTCACGGCGGGAAGCCTCAAGCTGGATCGCGCCGGCCTGAGCTTTCGCCGCTTCGTCCGCCTGATCTTTTGCGGCCTTCCAGACGACGAATTCCTGGTATTTTCCGGGTTCCAGAGCGTCATTGGACGCAATGACCTCGTCGCCGCACGCTTCTTTCATCCAGGCCTCAAAGACCGGGAGTTTCACCGCCGGGGCGTCCGGCTGCGTTTTGCGCCAATTATTGTAGTTCGTGTAGTGTTTTTTGATCGACATGATGGTTCTCCTGAATCAGGACAAGACAGACTTTACGATTTCCACATTTTAGCAGATTTTCGAAATCCTGCTACGGGGACCGGCTTGATTTCTCCTTATTTTCCCGTGTTTTCTGAGATTTTCTTTCTTTTTGCGTCAAATTTCGGGATGTCGGCCTGACTCTAGGCGGAATATGCCCCCTAAAAGCGGAATATGCCCCCTAAGAATAGAATGAAATGGAAGATCGAAATGGAATTTAAAATAAAAAAACACTCCGAATTCGAAGTGCTTCTTTTAAGTCGGGGCGACTGGATTTGAACCAGCGACCTCTGCGTCCCGAACGCAGCGCTCTAGCCAGGCTGAGCTACGCCCCGTTTTGGAAAGTAAGAGAAAGTGTTTTCTTTTCTCTCTCATCCCCTTAACGAAAAAAGAATATACACTATTTCCAGAATTTTGCAATGGGGGGGGAGGCAATTTTTTCAAAATTTTTTAATTTTTTTCCTCAAAGGGCGAATTTCGGGGTATAATAAAAGGAGAGAAAGGGGACGGAAAGTGCTATTTTAGCCGGTTTTTGCAGAACTTTCGCAAATATTGAGCGGCATGCCTGCGGTTTTTCGTCTTTTTCTCTTTCCAGAAAAATTTTTATCCTTTTGAAATCCTTTTCAGGAAACTTGATCCTATGGCTCCAGCTCAAAAAACGTTGAAATCGCAGATTTTTTCTACTCTGCTTATGTGTGTCGTGGTCCTTGTTTCACTTCTGTTTATCCCGACAAAAATTTGGGACACTGCGGAGGATCCTGCTGCCAAGAGATCCGATGTTCTGGAGATGCCCGTCGACAGTTCCTTCCGATCGATCCGCAGCGAGGACGTCGTTTTGGAGGCCGTTCTGCTTTCTTCCGAAGATCCTTCCGAAACAGACGGAATGAATGGCGCTGGAGAGACTGCCGTCCCCTCTTCAGATCCTGCCCCGTCCGTTTCTGACTCGATTTATGAAACTGGCGTGACTCCCGGAACTGGCGCAGTTTCCGAAACAGACGAGTTCCCAGAAATAGACGAAACGAACGGTCCGTCTTCGACGGAGTCGTACGGCGGCTATCCGGAGTCACCGTATATTCAGGAGCCGTAATGGATGGGAAACGAACTGCAGCGTATGAAAAACACAAACCGTCCGCAGGCGATCCGGGTCCGCGGTGCCCGGGTGCATAATTTGAAAAATATTGACGTAGATATTCCGTTGGACCGCATCGTTGCGATCGCGGGCGTTTCGGGCTCGGGAAAGTCGTCTCTTGCGCTGGGGGTACTCTACGCGGAGGGGTCGAGACGGTATCTCGAGGCGCTTTCCACGTACACACGGCGCCGAATGACGCACGCAGCCCGGGCTCAGGTCGATGAGGTCCTTTACGTTCCGGCGGCACTCGCGCTTCACCAGCGGCCGGGGATCCCGGGGATCCGGAGCACGTTCGGGACGGGAACGGAGCTGCTGAATAGTTTGCGTCTGATGTTTTCACGTTTGGCGAACCACAGCTGCCCTAACGGACATTATCTTCTGCCATCGCTGGGGCCCGCGGCGGAGCTTCCGCTCGTCTGTCCGGAATGTGGTGAGGAATTCTACGCGCCGGGAGCCGAGGAGCTGGCGTTCAACAGTCAGGGGGCCTGCCGAAGATGCGACGGGACGGGAACGGTCCGGACGGTGGATCTTGCATCGCTCGTGCCGGATGAGTCGCTTACGATCGACGACGGAGCCGTTTTGCCGTGGAAAACTCTTATGTGGTCGCTCATGACCGACGTTTGCCGCGCGATGGGAGTGCGGACGGATGTGCCGTTTTGCGAACTGACGGACACGGAGCGGGAGATCGTTTTTCATGGTCCGGCGGAGAAAAAGCGGATCTTTTATCGGTCGAAAAATACCGAGACGGCCGGCGAGCTGGATTTTACGTACTACAGTGCGGTCCGTACAGTCGAAAACGCGCTCTCGAAAGTCAAAGACGAAAAAGGGATGAAGCGGGTCGAGCGATTTCTGCGTCAGGACATTTGCCCGGATTGCGGAGGTTCACGGCTTTCAGAGGCGGCGCGAAGACCGAAGATCCGCGGGATCTCGCTGGACGAAGCGTGCCGAATGACGCTTGGCGAGCTGGTGAACTGGGTCCGTTTGGTCCCGGAGTCGATGCCGGACTCGATGCGGCCCATGGCGGAAAGCATCGCGGATTCGTTTCTTAGCGCGGCTCATCGTTTGGCGGATTTGGGGCTTGAGTACCTCACGCTTGACCGTTCCACTGCGACGCTCTCGACGGGCGAACGTCAGCGGATGCAGCTCGCGCGTGCTGTCCGAAACCGGACGACCGGCGTCCTTTACGTGCTGGATGAACCGTCGATCGGACTTCATCCGTCGAATATCGCGGGGCTGAACGGCGTAATGCGCGATCTGACCGCAGACGGGAATTCCGTCATTCTGGTGGACCACGACACTCAAATTCTCCGGGAAGCTGACTGGCTCATCGAAATGGGACCGGAAGCCGGCGCAAACGGCGGGCAAGTGACGGCGCAGGGGACGGTTGCGGAGATCAAAGCGGATCCCGTGTCGCTCATCGGTCCGTTTTTGGCAGGTGAGGCAGACGTTCTCGTTCGAAAACGTGCGAGACGCGAAGAAATGTTTGACTTAGGGACGATCCATCTCGCCACTTCGGCCATCCACACGGTCCAGCCTCTGGAAGCAGAGATCCCGAAAGGACGCCTGACGCTCGTGACGGGCGTTTCCGGCTCCGGGAAAACGACGCTCATCCTCGAAAGCCTCATTCCCGCGCTGGAAGCCTCGATCACCGGAAAAAAACTCCCGGAGCACGTCGTCTCTGTTTTTGCGCCTGGGATCCAGCACGTCAAGCTCATCGATGCCTCGCCGATCGGCCTGAATGTCCGCTCGACCGTTGCGACGTACGCGAACGTTCACGACGAACTGCGGAAAGTCTTCGCGCGGACGGAAGATGCCAAACGGCTCGGTCTCAAGGCTGGGGATCTCTCGTACAATACTGGCTCTCTTCGCTGTTCGGCCTGCGATGGGTGCGGGATGATCAGCCTCGACGTCCAGTTCCTTCCGGATGTCGAGATCCCGTGCCCGGAGTGCCGCGGTTCCCGGTACTCGAAAGAAGCGTATCGGATCCGGTACGCGGATTCACGCGGCGAAGCGCGGAGTCTTCCGGAACTGATGGCCATGGACGTTGACCACGCGCTTGAGGCGTGCGCCGAATTGAAGACTGTTCGGGGACGATTGGAAGTGCTGAAAAATCTGGGACTCGGCTACCTCACGCTCGGAGAGCAGACGCCGGGACTTTCTGGCGGTGAAGCGCAGCGTTTGAAACTCGCCAGCGAAATGGGCAGAGGGCAGGCGGACAGCGTCTTCATTTTCGATGAACCCACGATCGGCCTTCATCCTCTTGACGTTCGGTCACTGATCGGCGTTTTTCAGACGCTCATCTCTCACGGTGCGACGGTCATCGTCATCGAGCACGATCTGGACGTCATCCGGAATGCGGACTGGATCCTCGACCTTGGTCCCGGCGGCGGAACGGCGGGAGGAAGGATCGTCGCGGCCGGAACTCCCGAGGAGATCGCACGCATGCCGCAGAGCATCACAGGACGCTATCTTGCGTGAAATGCGCGGCGGGATCTCAGCCGCAGCGGGAGTTTTGCGGCTCCTGTTCGCCAAAACTTTAC
The DNA here is from genome assembly GCA_015062085.1 of Planctomycetaceae bacterium. Next base: position 26,584 of record SUVI01000012.1, on the reverse strand, counting down.
GGAATGCCGGCCTGCACTTTACCTGACGGCTGGAGGTCCTCTGCTTTCCACTCGATCCGGAGTGCTGGTGGTGCCGGTAGTTCCAGATCCAAGGCATTTTCCGTTTTCCCGGCTTCTGTTTGTCCGGAACTCGTTTCTTTTTCCGGATCTTGGACCGTTTCCGACGCAGCTGCAGCTGTTTCAGAGGACTCCGTTTTCTCCTCCGTTTCCTCCTTTGTTTCCTCCGCGGGAATGAAGAGACGCGGTACATTCAGCGCGCGATCCTGTCGGTACCAATGCTCGTAAAGCGCGAGGCGCAGCTCTTTGTTCGTCAGGCGTTCGACGCTGTTTTCCGTGTCGAATTCCCAGTTCACGATGTATTCCGGCGAGTAGTTCAGCACATAAATGTCTGTTTCGACCCTTTGCGGATCGATCCGGTGACGGTACCGTCCGTCCTGAGTCCAGAGGTGCGTTCGGTCATTGAATGCTGTTTTGTCCTGCGCGTCGATCTGCGTTTTCATGTCGTGGAGATCGACCCGGACACGCCCGCTCGTCAGACCATCCTGGATCTGGATCATCGGCCCGGCATCTACGGTCAGTTCTGCATTTTCGGCATAGAGACGCGAGACGTCAACGATTCCCGCTGCGTCGATCGAATCGATGCAGACCACCCGGCTTTGCTCTGCGCTCCAGCCCATGATGTCGATGTGAAGCGGAACTTCACCGGTACGCGTTTCCTGCTGAAGTTTTTGGATCTTCAGTGCGTCGGTCTTGAAGACTAGATCATCCGTGAACAGTGCGTCAAATTCAAATTCCGGTCCGTCAAATTCCATGGAATCGACCTTGAAATTCACGCTGAGATCGGTCGGCATGAGCGGTTCGTGAAGCGAAATGTCTGCGTCCGGACGCGGTTCAAAGGTGAATTCCGCCTCCATGCTCACGTTTTCGAAAGAAACTTTCGTTTCCGACTGGAAGACCTGCCCGGTGTACGTACCGATCTTAAGAGGATCCGCCTCCGGATAGTTTCCCTTGATCCGCACGGTATTCTGCGTCAGAAGCGTTTCGATCTCACGCTCTCCCTGCCCCGTGATGTCAAGTACGACACCTTCTTTGCCGTAAATGCGCATTTTGCCGTCCCAATCCGCACGGAATCCATCGGGAGCTTCCAGAGATCCGACGGTTTTTTCTGCTGTAAGCTGGATCGTTCCCGCACTTTCCGGAGTCCTGAACGCCAGATCCGTCCCGGAGAGAAGTTCTCCGCCGGCGTAAGCGTAAATGTTTTTGCCGGAAAGCGTCCCTTGGAGCGTCAGACTTCCCGTTTCTGCGAGATTTGCGGCGAAAATGTCACCATGTCCGGCCTGAATGTTTTCGAGCCGCAGATCTGCGCCTGTTTCGGAACCGGATGGATCGGATGGACCAGATGGAGATGACGTCCCGGTCAAAATGCCGATGCTTCCGTCCTGCGTCGTGACGCTGTGGACTGTGAGTGCATTTCCAGTCAGCTGCTCGGCATAAAATCCTCCGGTCCCCGACACGGAACCCGTCACGGTCTCCACATTCAGCGAAATCGCATCGCGAAAATCTTTTCCGGCCGTTTCTTCAAGCCGTCCGCTGCCGACTCCTGCCGCTGCATCAAGCGTCACTGCCGCAAACTGGGCATCGATGGTCGTTTCGGCAGAATTTCGCAAAATAGCCCCTTCTTTCGACTCGATGAGGAGCGTTTTTCCATCGGAGCGAAGTGCCGCGAGCACCGCATCTTCATGAGCTTTGACCGTCAGGACATTTTCTTCCCCCAGCGACGTGATGTGCGAGCCGTCTTTCTGGAAGAAACCGCCCGTTAGTGTCTCAAGCGTCACGCCGTGCCCGGAGATCTCGCCGTTGACGTTCATCTGGCCGTCGGCGGTAGCGGTGAGAGTACCCTCCGATGCCGCATTTTCAAGTACCGCGTTGCCGTCCGCGTTGAACGTTAGGGCGTTTTCTGCGCCTTTCGACTCGATCGCGGAGTCTTTCGCCTGCACGAGATCGCCGTTCTGCGTCTCAAGCGTCACGCCGTGCCCGGAGATCTCGCCGTTGACGTTCATCTGGCCGTCGGCGGAAAGGGTGACTCGGCCGGACTCGCTTTCAGCATTCTGGACCGTCAGTCCGTCATTTGACGCAGCAGCGATCTCATTTTTTGCACTCAACTCCGCGGTCACCGTTCCGTTTTCCGTCCCGGCGGCGAGCGTCATCGGAGCTGATTCCGTACCGATGGATCCATCAGAGAGGATCTGGAGCGCGTCGGTTTTGATGTGCTCTGCATACGCAGTTTCCGCAGCCAGAATACTTGCGCCGTTGGCGGTTTTCAAGAGGATCCCGGTTTCGGAAAGTGTTTCCAGATGCCTGACGCGCAGATCGGAATCGCTTGCGATGCAGATGCTGCCCTCCGCCCAGGCGTCCAAAGTCGAATCGTTTCCCTGGAGCGTCACGCAGAGCGGCGTTTCTTCCGTCCCGATGTTTCCCCAGACATTCATGGTCATACTGTTGGCCAGGAGCGGAGAATTTGCGTTCAGGTCTCCCTGTACGTCGAGCGTCAGGTCTCCGTTTTCGATCTGGAGGGAATCGAGCGTCAGGTCCGTTACGGATCCCAGGATCGCACCGTTTTTCGCGGAAACTTCGACGGTCTCCGAGGCGTTCAGGACCAGCTGGTTTTTGAGCTGGACGGTCATGGAGACCGCGGTGCCCGTTTCATCGTAGGCGTAGGAGACGTCCTGCGGAAGGGCTTTCTGGAGAATGTCGATCGTGGTTTCGTCGAGCGAGTGCAGTTTCGTTCCGGCTTCGATGACGAGGGGATCTTCCAGCCGGCCGATCGCCTGATCCGTTTCCAGCATGATCTTTCCTCCGGAAATGACGGCCGTCATCGACACGTCGTCGGCAGCTTTTTCCCCGTAGGTCTCGAACGGCAGCAGGTTTTTCAATTTCGCAAATTCACGCAGCGAACCGCTCAGGAGCGTTTCCTTTTCTGCGTCGGTAAGCACTTTGCGGAACTCCGGCTCGTAAGACGCATTTCCGAAATCGAAGCAGTTTTCATGATAGAAATCCGTCAGTTCTGCTTCCGCTTCTGCGATGCTCTTCTCGGTGATCCCGCGGCTGCGCATGCTCTCCTTTTCTTGTTCGGAGTAGGTGAACTGGAAATCCGGGTCATACTGTGCCTTGCCGTTTTCCCAGAATTCATGGTAAAGCGATTCCAGTTTCATCTGCATCGCCTCCACGACGTCATTCTTGAGATTTTCGTATTCTTCTCCCTGAATGATCCCGTGGTCCTCAAGCCACTCTTTTGCGGAATTTTCCTCCGTCTGGAGCTGCGAGTCGAATTCGCTGCCGTTCAGAATGTCACCGCCGGCGACCTGAACTTTCACGTCCCCGGTACTGGACTCTATCTTTTCCACATAAAGCGGGTCGTCGCTGAAACCTTCCCCGTCGGCTTTTCCCATTTCTCGGACCGCAATGTCTCCTGAGGCTTTCAGGACGATATTTCCTTCCAGCTTCTCAGTCCGTTGCGTGACGGCAGTCTCGATGCGCAGCGGATCCGTCATACTTCCGATCGTTCCGGCATCGCTCAGAAGCTCGAGTCTCTGTGCCTGGAGGAACGTGCCGCTGTTTTGGAGGATGCTTCCCTGCGATCTCAGCGCAAACACGCCGTTTTCGACCTGAATGTCGTTCATGATGGTGTCCGAGTAGCGATTCAGCAGCCAGACGTCCCCCAACTCCGCGTGAATGTTCAAAACGAGACTTTCTGCCAGCGGTTCCCCTGCGTCATTCGTCTGCCTGATCGAGAGCGGAGCAGAGGCCATTCCGATACCGCCGCGCGGAACAGAGATCGCCGGATCTGAAATGACGTTCAGCGAGATATTTCCGCTCTGAATGTCGGCCGTCGTTTTGAGCGTCTGGATCGCGGAATTCGACGTCAGTTCGATCTTCCCGTGAGGTGCAAAAATGGAACTTGCATTGATCGCGCCGACGGAATCCACCACGACGTCACCGTTTCTTCCGGGAGTAATATTGACCTGAATGTCCTGGGACGCATTCAGATAGTAGTAGAATTTTTCGTTTTCTTTCCAGGTATGCGTGCGTTCATAGTTTTCCTCCCAGTAGAAAATGAAGACGCGCTTGGAATCATTGACGTACTTCCATTCGGAGTACTCACTGTCCGTCATTTCCCAGAAGTACTTTGCGATGAAGTCATAGTTTGCGTCCAGCTCGGGATCCACGACCAGCGTGTCGGAATCGATCGGTTCCATTGGCTGGATGACTTTAGCTTCCTGACCTTCGGAGACCTTTTCTCCCGCGGGGATCCAGAACGAGTACTTGCGTTTTTCGTATTCATCCTGCGTCAGCTCGAAATCCTGTGAAGCCGCCCAGGCATACCATCGGTCCGGAGTCGGCGAATAGGCTCCCGCGGCGAGGATCTTCTTTTCCGGAGTTCCGTCTTCGGCGTACCGGATCTTCATCGTGTCCGGATCGTAGGCAGTCTGAGATCCGATGCACTGGCCGTCCTGATTCTGATAGACAGTTTCCAAGTAAGTCGTTTTCCCGTTTTTGTCGATGAGTTTGAAAGCCGTATCCTGGAACTTCACGATCCCTGCCGATTTTGAGGAGAGGTCGATGTCGCCAAGATCCAGAGTGTAGGCACTTGGATTGGTGATCTTTACGTCGCTTTTTCCGGACGCGGCGAAGATCATTCCGTTTCCCGTGGAGAGGATGTTTCCGTAAAGGGTCACGGATCCGCCGCGGGCAATGATGTCTCCGATGGTAAAGGAATCGGACGCTGCGTCAAACTGAACACTGACCGGCGTCGCGGAATATCCGTAGGCGTACATTGGGAAGTAGGAGGTCAGATCCAGAATGCTGGAGGGAGCTGTTCCTGCCGCGTAGGATCTTCTGAAAGCCTCGACGGCGTCCATGACTCCAATTGCGCCAAGATCCAGCTCGTAATCCGCAAATCCGCTGAGGATCATGCCGTTGATGTTCAATTTTTCGGCAGAAATGAAGACGGATCCGCTCGCGATGATGCTGGAATTGGAGGCGGGGTCCAGATCCAGTTTTTTCTCGGAATTCCAGCTTTCGCCGGTCTTCTCGGTCCCCTGCATTTCCTGAATGAACTTCTCAACGGCGTCCTGCACGTACGGATCTTCTTCCGGAAGGCCTCCCGTAGAGTAAAGTCCCGTTACGTAATTCTGAATGAAACTCCCGCTCGTCGAGATGTCCACGCTCTGAGCGGCGATCATTCCTTCCTGCCGGATGGAACCGAGGGAATCGACGTTCACGCTGCCCCACTGATTCAGGATGTTTCCGTAGAGCCAGACTTCAGCGGCAGGATCGGTCGAAGTGATCCGGATCTCCGGTGAAATGACCTGCTGTGAGACGGAAAATGTTTGGAAATGCGCCTGACTTTCCGCCGGATTCAGTTTGTTGAGCGCGTCCTGCGAAACGATCTGATGCGCATTGAATTTGAGTTTCCCGTTTCCGGATCCCATGATCTCCATGGAGTTGGTCTGGAGAAACATCGTTCCGGCATTGGAGATCTCGATCTTTGCCTGACCGTTTGCGGTCAGCGACGCAGAATTTCCCTCGGTCCGGAGGTAGTTTCCATGAGCGATGATGTCACCGCCGGCAGCCGCGATCGGATCCAGTTTCAGAATGTCCGCGGTCTTACCGACGTACATTGCCTGGAGAGCTTCGAGCTGGGCTTTTTCCGCTTCCAGAGCCTCGATGTACGCGGTCTCTCCGCTTGCCTGGAAATGCCGGATCTCTTCCTCGAGCGCCAGGATCTCGGCTTCCAAAGACTGGTCAAGGGCCGAGTCTTTCTCGATCTCGTAGGAGATCCAAGGACTTCCGGTCACGTTTCCGTCCGCGTCGATGGAGAGATTGGAGTCGGCGTAGATCCCCGCTTCGATCTTTCCGGCAGTCGTGATCCCGCCCTTGAATTCAAATCCCGTCATGGAACTTGAGCTGTAGAGCTGGCCGTCGCTGTCCGAGAAAATGTTGGAAATGTCGGTAGAACTGACTCCTGCGTACGTATTGCCGGCATACGAATGCGCGACACTGCGCACCAGCCCCGCCATGGAAAGGAGGCTGATGTCCGAGACGGAACGCAGGGAAGCATCTTCCGCGATCATGATGTCGTTTTCAAGCGTAAACAAGTAGTCGTTCGAGGCCGTGGAAGGAAACGGGAGCGCGGTTCCATTGAACGTGTTCACGATGCTCTCGATATTCCACTGACTGTCTCCTTCCGGCGCAGAACCGGCCCCAAGAAACATTTCGCCGAGCGAGAGAAGGTGCGCATTTTTCCCGATGGAAACGGTATTTTGGGAATTGACGTGCATTTTTCCCTTTCCGTCCGGCACACCTGCGACACCGTAGGAGTTTGCGACGAGTTCCATGTACATTTCCCCGCCGGAAAGCGCAGAAAGTGTGAGATCACGGGAGGAGAAAAGTTCCGCCCCTTCTCCGATGCGGACATTTGCGTTCAGCTTTTTGACGAGGAAATCGGAAGAACCGACCGTCACGCAGATCACTCCTCCGGAATTCAGATAGTAGGTGTCGAAAGCGTTGAGAGTATTCTGTGCAAGGATGGAAAGGTCACCGTTTCGCCCCGTCTCACCGTTTCGCCCCGTCTCACCGGTGGAGATCATTGCGGAGGCGCCGATGTTTACTTGTGCTTCGATCTCCGCGAGGAACTGGTTTCCCGTACTCGCCGCGATGTCGACGAGGCCGCCGGATGCGAGGTAGGTGTTTCGGTCATTCCGTTCCTTGAGGATGTCTGTGAGGGCGTGGAGCTGAATTTCGGGGGCCAAGATCCGGACATTGCCAAGGTCCTGAATGGAATTCGCGCGGATCTGGATGTCGTTTCCCGCTCCGCCGCCGTTCACCAGTCCGCCGCGGAAGGAATCGTTGGTAAAATCGAGCGTCCCTTTCGTGTTTGTTTCCAGAAGGATCCGCGACGCCTCCAGATTGTTGGCGGTCTGCGAGAGGAACTCCATCGTGTTTTCCGCCAGCGAGATCTTTGCCGTCGGGATCCACGCAGACTTCACGATGCCGGCAGAGGAGTCTACGCCGCCTCCCGAACCGCTCTCAAGGACCGTCAGGAGATCACCGTTCGTCTCCGCGAGGAAACGGATCTCGTCTGCCGCAAGCCGAGGATCTGCTCCGAGCGCGATCTCTGCATTGACTGTGAAATCGTTTTTCGCCTGCACGACGCCGACCGCCAGGATCCCGCCGCTGCCCCCCGCCGCCTTTACGTCAGAGTTCGCGGTCGTTCGGGTCAGGAAGAGGATCTTTCCCGCCCGCAGCTGATCCGCAGTGTGCGTTTGGAGGTCCAGATCGTCCTGAATGAGGATCCGTGCATCATGTGTTCCGGAGAGGTAGACTTCTGCCGAGTCTGCACTTCCCAGAAGCTGCCCGCCGCCGGCCGTTGCGTTTCCGAGCAGAGAATTCTGGAGCGTTTGCGCATCGAGCGTGACCGCATTACCGCGGATCTTCACGCCGTTCCCCAGCGAGATCTCCGACGTCATGTCGTTCTGCACGATCGTGCGCGACACTCCGACGCCCACGCCGACCCCGGCATTGACGCCGAGCGCCTTGACGTCCGCATCCGTTTCCGTTTTCGTCTGGATGCTCACGCGGTTTTCCGTTTCCGGGGACTCGCCGTCATCTTTCGATTCCAGAGTCGTGCCATCGTCTTCCAGTTCCGGACCTGCCGAGAGTGTGTACGTTTCCAAATTTCCAGTCTCGATCTGCGTTCCGTCCGCCAAAACCACTTTCGCGGTCGAACTGTTTTCGAGGTTCGACTCATCGCCGACGCCGGCTCCTGCATTTACGGCGACTCCCCACGTGGAAATATCATGGCGGGAGTAAGTGGACGCATCCATCAGGACGCTTCCGCGCTCCGTCAGAAAACGGACGGGCTGATCTCCCTGGATCATGGCGGTGAGGGAATCGTCGATGAACGAAACGATCCCGGACGCGGTGATCCAGGCCGCTGAAACATCACCGTTCATGAGGGCGTAACGGTGTACGGCATTCGCGTGAATGCAGATGTCTGCGGGAGACGCGGAATTCCAGGTCGAGATCTTCTGTACGATGGACGCCGTTTCCGAAGTGCCTGCCATCCCTGAAGGTGCTGCCGACTCGCCGCTGAAGACGATCCACGCCCCGGAAGCGGAATCCATGACCCCGACTCCCGCCGCTGCGGTGATCACGCCCGCCTGTCCGATGCCGATCGCGCAGGAAGCGGCCTTCTCTTCCCCGCCGCGACCCTTGAGGATGTCGGACGCCTCGAGCGAAATTTTTGTTCCGGAAGCAAGATCTCCATTGACGCGCACGAGCGCATTGCCTCCCAGCGTCACGACGTTCACCGCGCCGCCGATCTCTACTCCGCCTGCCTGCACGATGACGGTCGTGAGTTCCAGTTCATGCACCTGTCGGGCAGAAAGAGCCAGCTCGCCGTCCGCCTGAATGACGGATCCTTTTCCTAGCAGGACTCCGGCAAGAACGTCAGGGACTTCCGTCGGTTGAACTTCAGCTTGAGACGCTCCGGTCATTTGCGTTCCGGTTTGCGTCAAACTTCCGATTTTCGTCTTGAGATCCTGCGGTTCCATTTCGTAAAAGTCCGCAAGCCGCACGTCCAGATCGATCTTTCCCTGCGAAAAATCGACGTAGTTTCCTTCCGTATCGGTCCCATTGAGAAGCGTGGAGAAATCGTATCGTGCCTCCTTCACCGCTTCGGAATAGTCGACGGCATATTCGGTGTTGGAAATGGTGACTGTGTCGGAAACGTCCGCCGCGCTGGAATTCAGGACCGTGACGACGGCATTCACGGAAGCGAGACTGAGACCGGCACCAACGTCATCGACACGGACATTGCGTAGGACGTCCGCATTCAGAGAGACGTCTCCTTTCGCGAGAATTTGCGTCCCGTCGCCGATCTGCGTGAAAGCGCCGTTTCGGAGCGTCATGAAGTCCACGCCAGCCCCGACTGTCACGCCGCCGCCCGTTCCGCTGCCCAGGATCTCTTCGATGAAAAGCTGATTTTGAGCATTGACGGAAACGTTTCCTCCGGCATTCACGGCAAAATTCTCAGCGATCTCCGCCGCAGTTCGGTCCGAAATGTCGAAGAGCTGCACATTTACGGGAACTGCAGCGATGCCGCCGCTCAGACTGAACGCGTAGTTTCGCACGTGATTTTCCGAAACGGCGTCTACCGTCAAATTTCCGGAGGTCACGATCTCCCGGGCATCAGAGTCTCCTGCAGAACGTCCGATCAGAGCGGTCGTTTCGTGGTCGAAGAGCGTTTCGGCACCGCTTCCGATCCCGGCCCCCGCACCGCCCGCGATATTTACTGTGTACATTTCGACGTCCGACCAGATCCCGGCCTGCACGTTGAGACTTTCGGCCTTCAGATCCGTTGAAATCAGCTGCGCCTTCGTCGATCCGCTTAAATTGAAGAGTGAGTAGCTTCCGGAAACTCCGACGATCCCGCCGCTCCCGTTCCCCATTACCGGCAGGAAGGAAACGGTCGAAAATGCCTCGACGCTGACCTCGTTCAGGTTGGCAGTCTCCGATCTCTGCTTCCAAAGTTCCGCCAGACTTCTTTCCTCCTGGAAGGTGCTTTTCTCTTGGAAGGTGCTTTCCTCCTGGAAGGTGCTTTTCTCTTGGAAGGTGCTTTCCTCTTGGAAGGTGCTTTCCTCTTGGAAGGTGCTTTCCTCTTGGAAGGTGCTTTCCTCGCCGGTTTCTCTTTTCGTCTGGAGGTTTTCGACAGTACTTTCAGTCTCCTGATCCAGGTACGTGAGAGAGATCCCGACTTCCAAAGCTCCCGCACCGCCTGCGATCCCGCCAGCGAAATTGAAACCGTCCGTCCGGAAAAGAGCTTTCTGGGTCAGATCGGGTCTCGGCGTTTCGTTCACTTCTCCCAAAGTGTACTTTCCATTTGCGTCGAAACCGATTTCGACCGGAAGGTAGATCGGAGAGGTGAAATACTCATGGAGATCTGAAAGACCGACGGATGCACCGGAGATCCTTGCCCGCGTTTGCGCGTCGTTCAGGATGACCGAAGAGCTCCCGGACACTCCGAAATAGAGACCTCCGGAAGCCGCGATGCCCAGCGACTGGACTTTCTGATCCGAAAGCGCGTAGATGCCGACTCCGTTCACGGTGACGTCCTGCGAATTGCCTTCCGCGTCCCAGATCGAAAGCGTCAGTGGATCCGCCTGACGGTAGAGATCCAGACCGCTGAGGCTCGTGACGGTCCCGTTTCCGTCTGCGGACGTGAGGACGTTCACAAAAGTGAGCGTCGAAATGTCCGTCACAGTCGCGTTCGCACCGACTCCGCCTCCCATGATCCCCAACGCGAGCGTGGGAGTCAGATTGAAGATCGAGTCATTTGACCGGGCCGTCAGGAGAACGTTTCCGCCTGCATGGAGCGCAGAACCGTCTGAGACCGTCGTGGAGACCTCGTTCGAGAGGAAATTCAGACCGACATTCGCGTCGACGGCGACCATGCCGGAACCGGCACCAGAGGCGGAAAGTACGAAAAGATACCGATCCGATCCCGTCTGCAGATCGATCGATCCGAAACCGGAAAGGAGCTTGGAGTTCTCGACGGACTGCTTCATGATGGAAGCGTACTCGGAGTAGTTGAAGTTCACGCCGACGCCTGCGCCTTCCAGACCGACGGACGCATTCCCGCCAACGGTCACGAAGTCCCCGTTACTGCCCGTGTGCGACGCGATCCGGTCAGAGGCGATGAGCGAGGAATCTGTGAAACGGGTCAGGAGTGTCTGCTGAATGGCCGAAACGCCGCAGTTGACCAGAACGCCGGCAGTCCCGGCTCCAGATCCGCCAAGAAGTACGTTTACCAAAAGGGAACGGTCTTCATTCCGGATGGTGAGATTCCCGCCGTTTACGGAGGCTGTCGGTACGAGATACTTTCCGGAGTGGGTCTGAAGTCCCGCAAAATACTGCGTGAAATAGTTTTTCAACGCCGTTTTTTGCGCCTCGGTGAGCGTCACGCCGTTTTGTACAGAACGAGCCTCCGCCAGCGCACACGCTTCTTCGACCGTGAGGAAAACGTGATCGTTCGTCTCAAGCAGAGAATCGGAGATCTCCACAACTGTCGCCGAGCCGATCTTTGCGTAGGATCCGGACAGTCCGACGGCTGCTGTTCCTCCGCCGGCTGCGGTCACTGCAACGGAAACGAGCTGACCGTCTGTTTCGGCGTTCAGTTCCAGGTTTCCGAAGGCCGAGGAAAGCAGAGATCCTTCCGAAATGCGAATGCCGGACTCGTGCACCCAGGCGTGATCGGAATCGATTCCGTACGTTCCGGCAAGCAGAGTCAGGATCTGCGCTTCCTGCTCCTCGGAATCTGAGAGCTTCACGCCTCCGATGGAGTTGATCGCGACGTTTGCGCTGACTCCGGCAGTCGAGGCAATGCCGACCTGAAGCATGAGCGCGATGATGTCGGCATTCGAGACGCCGCTGACTTGGATCCCTCCGAATTCATTCTGAATATTCGCGTTTTTCATCTGAACGAGCGTCCGATTTCCCGTCTGATTGTATGCCGCAAGAAGGTTTGCTGCGGTACATTCGGTCGAAACACGCACATCTAGAGCCGCGCTGACGATCTGCGCCCGATTTTCCGCGATGAATGAGTCGTGGACCGTCTCGAATTCCGTTCCGGCAGGCCGCACGTTTTGGAGCGTCATATTTTCAAGCGTGACGAAAGTGTTTTGCTCGATGAGCTCCACTCCGACGGAAAGTCCCGCTGCTCCTGCCGTTCCGACCGACCCGCCGACATTGAACGCATAGATCCCGCCGTCCGTTCCTGCCGTCACGATCACGTCACCGCCGAGCTGGACATTTACGTTCCGCAGGATACTTTCGTGAGTCGTGCGGATGGAATTCCCGCTCACTGCCGTCCCGAGCGCGATTTTTCCAACGGAAGCGTCCACGGCAAACGAAACGATCTTCGGAGAATCTGGATCCATGCCGATCTTCACAGTCCGGTACATTGGGTCGCCGCTCTCGCCGTTTTCTCCCGTCGTTTCTCCTTCTGTGATCTGGACCGTGGAAAGGTCGTCTCCAACGTAGAGTTCTTTTTCTTCCCAGTCCTCCAGCTCACCATTCACTTCTTCGGTGATGAGTTCCTGAAAATCAAAGGTTTTCGCCGTCGCGTTCTTTTCTTCATCGGTCCGGATCGTGTTGGCAGTCTGAATGCAGAGATCGCCCGTCAAGTCGATCATTCCCGGAAGTGCCGCGGAGTCTGCCGTCATTCCGGTTTGGGAAGTACCCGAGACTACGCCGATGGCCAAGGCACCGGAAAAGGGAACGAGGCCGCTCGATGGCCTCGCAACTGCCGTCCCGAGCGCCGAGTGAACGATCAGTCCGGAATCTTCCGAGCGCAGCGTCAGGGAGTCAGCCGTGAGGGAAACGTTCCTCAAAAGAGCCGACGTATCCAGCTCGAGGACCGAAATTGCGGCAGCTCCCCCAAATCCAATGGTCCCGCTGATGGAGACACCGCCCGCAAGGTTGATGAGGTCCGCAGAATTTTTCGCAGAGACCATTACGTCCGTAAGTTTCTGAAGTTCCCGCAGTTCCTCTTCCGTCAAAGAAACGTCCGCATTTCCGGTCTGGATCTCCGTTTCAGCGATCTCTGCGCGCGTGGAATCTTTCACCATGGCGTATCCGGCACTTCCTGCAAAAGTGATCTCCGTGCGTGAGTTCGTGAACGACGCGGATGCTCCGATGGAAAGAAGGACCGCTTCTCCGCTTTTTTCTGCAGTGACGTTCAGAGTGTTTGAGGTCGGTTCAAGGGCAAGATCGGGTTTTAGACCGGAATGGAAATCGAGTTTCTCGAGGCTGACCAAAGCCAGAGTCTCTGCGGAATCGATCAAAAACGCAAAGGAACCGGCGATCCCTCCAGACGCCGCCCCAGTTCCCATTCCCCACTGGAAGGAGGCACTTCCGGCCAGCGCGTGATGGAAGGTCGCGTTTTCCGCATGGATCTTGATCTGCGCCTCTCCGAGAGAGGTTCCATCTGCATTCAGCACCGATCCGGTCCCGTCCGGATTAAAATGAAGATCCGTGCTGCCGTTCAAAAGCGCGTAGGTCGTTTCGTCGATCAGCGTCATCGACGCATCGCCGGCGATCCCCCATGCGGAATGAAGATTCGCATTCATGACTGTGCCGTCTGTTGGTCCATTTTCCACTTCCTGCGTCAGATCTTCCATTTCGATGCCGTCTTCGTTCACTTCTTCGATCGGCAGGTCCGGATTCGTACTGTCGAAAGTGCCCGCGGCTGCGTAAATGACGTTCACGCCGGAAGTCAGCGCGTTGAGCGTAACGGCGTTTCGGACCCAGGAATCGGTCGAGACAGAGGCGAGCGTTTCGGCAGTCTCGTACCCGCGTATCGTTGCGAGTTTGCCGTCCTGATCAAGCAGATTTCCCCAGACGGCGTAGTTTTCACGCGTAAGTTCCATGACGGCACCCCCGATCCCAACGGAAGCCGTGAGGCCGGAACCGCCGGAACCTTTTTGAACGCTTCCGCCTGCCGAAACGCTTACGACAGCGTCATCTGAAGTCACGGAGACTGAGTCGGTCAGGAGTGACTCCGTTCCGATCTGCGTGGAATCGTCGATCTTCGCCAGCGTGTACGTATCGAGGACCGAAGACGCAGTCATGCCGGAAAATCCGAACGATCTGCTGTTTCCGGCACCGATCGTCAGCGCGACGTCAAGGATGCTGGAATCCGAGTGGACCGCGACGGTTTTGGCGAGGATCAGAGTCGGTGAAACGTCGGCGATCGTGATGTTTGAGAGTCCGACGAACAGCACACTGGCACCGACTCCCGTTTTTGCGTCCGTTCCCCAGACCGGCTTGAATCTCGCCCTCCATCCGGAAGCAAGCGCACCGGCAAGATTCACGACTGAAATGTCTGTGGAGGCTTCCGCATTCAGCGACGATGCCTGCGTGACCGTGCTTCCGTCCATCGAGGAACCGGCTCCCCAGATCTTCGCGCCGTCTTCCACTTTCGTGACGGTTTCCGTCGAAATATCCAGCGCATTGACCGAGCCGGAAACGGCCGCTTTGTCTCCGGAGGCCATTGCCTGGACCATGGAATTCGTCGCGCCTTCCAGAAGACCGAACGAGTCATCCATCAAGATTCCGTAGATCGCTTCCACGGAAAGACCGGAGAGGTCGCCATCCAGGAAAATATCTTTCAGAAGATGCGAGTACTCGTACGGATAGAGTGTTCTGGCCGTCAGGCTGATGGAGTCTGCCGCTAGGACTGCGTCGGAACGGATGGTCAGTTTCGTCGAGGTGTCGCTCACGAGAACGGGAAGTCCGATTGCGGCGGCGAAACCGACGGGCACCGGCTGGTTGGCCGCATTGTACGCTTCACCCATCAGAGTGTAGGCGTTCGTGTGGTAGAGGTACTGCGACTCGGAATTCAGGCGGAGCGACTTAAGCGCATGGATCCGTGCGGAACCGTTGACCGTCAGGTCATTGGTCAGCGAGGTATTCTGGATCGCCGCGCCCATCGTGAGACCGAATTTCGACGTGTCCAGCGCATCTAGGAACGAGACCTTGCCTTTGATGAACGCGTTAAGTTTTCCGGAGAGCTGCTCCAGTTTGTTTTTCGTAATGCGGTTCGCCAGTTTCACGGTATCGATGTTCGTCGTGCTTCCGACCTGGGCAAAAGATCCCACATTCGTGCTGAGGTCCGTAAAGGCGGTCAGCTCAATGTTCCGGGCGGAAAGCATCACGGGCACGGTTTCCGTTCCCGCAGCCATTTCCGTTCCCGCAGCCATTCCCGTTCCGCTAACGCTGTTTCCGATGGTCAGTTCATTTTTTGTATGGACGTCCGAGAAAACGAAACCGATGCCCAGGAAATCCTCAAAAGCGCGCGTCGAAACGTCTCCGGTGACGTCATTTTCCGTCGTCGCAGTGAGTGCGAGCGTCTCCGCGGCTTCCAAGACCGCTCCATTTTCCACCGTCAGCGCGTTTTCGGTCTCTACGAGCGTGACGGCAATGCCGATGTCCAGCGGAATGGCTTTGATCGACGTCGAAAGCCCGAGAAAATCTGCCGACCAGCCGGCATAGACCGATGTGTTCATCCGGGACTCCAAGTCGATGTTCCGCGCACGGAGCTCCGCAAGAGATCCAACGGTGAGGGCAGATGAAGCGTGATTTTTCACGAATGCGAATCCAAGCTCCCCTCCGCGAGTGGTGAAGGACGCATTCGCAGCGGCGTACGACTCGGCATCCAAATCACCGGAGAGGCGGATCTTTCCGTCAAGCAGGATGAGCGCTTCCGCTTCATTGACTCTCCCGGAGGCGATGGAAGAAAAGAGATTCGTGATGTGCTTGAAGAGCGTGAGGCCGTAGTGATCGACCGTTTCGCTGCTTTCTCCCGAAACGTCCAGATACGCACCGCTGGCAGCTGAGACGTTCAGGTCCATTTCTCCAGCAATGACCGCAGAATTTTCGTCGAGCAGGAATCCGGCAGCTGCGTGACCGCCGAAATCCAGGAGATTCACGAACGCATTGTCCGAAATGCTTATCTGGACCAAGCCTCCGTGGGAAGGATCTGAGGAAAGAACGGCATTTCCGGAGGCATCGACCATCCAGCTTCCCGCGTCTATGGAGGAATTTGTGAGGCTCATTCCAGTCTGGTACTCCGTTTCGCCGATCGTGAGGCTTCCCTCTTTGTCCCGCAGCGTGATCTTTACGTTTCCGGCAGCAAAATTCGTCCCTGCGCCGTTGCGCGCACTCGTGAGTATCTCGGAGTTTTCCAGGACCAGAGTACCCGCCTCGATGGTGACGGAGCCGGAATCCGCAGTCGAATTTGCCGTCTGATGCAGTTTCCAGCGTTCTCCGGCAGACGCATACTCGGCATTTTCCTGGACCGCGCGCGTGGAAATGTGCACGTTCTTGAGCGTGATGGTCCCATTAGAAAAGAGCGAAATGTCCGCTCCGGAGACGTTCATTCCGTTTAGTTTGGAATTTCCTTCCGTTCCACCCTGCGTGAAGTAGAAAAGACCGTCTTCCCCGCCGTCCCATGAGATCGAGTCGGCAAGGACGCGGAATTGGGAATCTGTCACGACTTGACCGTTTAGATCGGCCATTTCGCTGGAAAGGGTCACCGTCCCGTTCTCGATGCCGTGCGTTTCAAAGATCCCGTCCGCCGAGGTTCCGAGGACTTCGATCCTGTGATCCGCCGAAATTTCGACCGTTCCGCCGTCTCCTAGGAAAGAGCCGTCCGCATCTTTGGCTGCATTTGCGTGGATCCGGGCTTCCGGAGCGATCTGGACGTTTACCGTGCCGTCAGATGCCGCGATCTCCGTTTCTTCTACGTCGTACGCCTGAACTTCCGTCGTTTCCATCCGGTAGACGCCAGTCATTCCCTCCGCGTAGGCCGCACGTTCTCCGTTCGCTTTCAGGCAGTACTTTTCGCCCGTTTCATCGTCCTCGTAGACCCTCGGCAGACCGTTTTCTTCCTGATCCAAAGCCAATTCCCGCCAGTTTTCCGCATTGGCGTCTTCTTCCGTTTCGAAAATGTACGCGGGTCCCGTGACGTTCCCCTCTTCATCCGTCGGCCGGACGGCATTCGTGACGGACTCCATCTTCGGCGTGTCGGTCACTTCCCAGGTCTCGTTTCCGTTTTCGTCAAGGTAGACAAGCCGTTTTTCATAGTTCGTTTCCGAGGTCGAGTAGTCGCCGTCTGCTGTGCGGATCGAGATCCTGCCGCCGTTGGGAGAATCCGTACTTCCGTCCGCCGCAAGTTCTCCTGCGATGGAGACGCCGTCTTTGCCGACGATCCGGATCGTGTCTGCATCTACGACCTGGACGTCTGCGGCACTCTCCAGCCCCTGAATGTTCACGACCTCCTCAAGGGGCACGCGAAACTCCGGAGTGAGCCGAATGAGCGCACCGGGACCGACTTCCACCTGATTCGAGATCAGCTCCGCCTTCCAGCCTGCATGGATCTTCCCTTTTACGATGATCGTGCCGTTCGCGGAAAGAGGCACATTTCCCTCCAGGACCTGAGAGACCGCACTCATGTCGGGAACGAGCCGGAGCTCCTGCGTGTCCGGATCCGTGACGTTCTCAAACAAACTGTCGATGAACGAGACCGCCGGCGTCGAAAGTCCAAGCGCTCCGACGTTGATCGTGCCGGTCTCGCCGACGAGGATCCCGTTCGGATTCATCAGAAAGACGTTTCCTCCGATCTCACCGTTCGCAAGCAGCGAATTCAGCGTCCCCTGGATCTCCGTCCGCGTCTCGCCCGTCACCGTATTGACCAGATTTGCCGTCCCCTGCGGAAGATGAAGATTCACCGTCTGCCCCTCCAGAACGCTGAACTGCTCGAAAGAGTTGAACGCATTCACCCCGGAGATCGTCTGCGTCGTGATGTCCGTTGTGTTCCCGCTGACCGAAATGTTCGTCGCGGTCCTGCCGTCCGCCGTGATCGCTCCCTGCGCAAAAACCCGAACGTGGATCGGACCAACAGCCATGACTGCGGCAAGAAACCAACTGGAAAAACGGTAAACGCTCTGGATCGAAATTCTCATGAGGAAACCTCGGTAAAATTCAAAACTCTCTCCCGATCGCGGGAAAATAAAATTCAGGAAAGCCGGAAAACTTGCCAATGGGGAAAAACGCAAAAACCGCCCCTTTCCAGATGCTGGTTTCGGCCCTCTCGGAATGCTGGCTTAAGGACATGATCGTTTTTCAAGGAAAGCACACGGTGACTGCGGACGTCACCTTAAATTTCCCCTATTTTCCTTATTTTACCACAAAAAATTTTTCTTTCAATCTTTTTACGCTTTAAAAGGAATAAAAAAGCAAGATTTTCCAAGATTTTCCTCAAAATTTCCCCCAATTTTTTCTGTATAAAGAGTCCAAGGAAAAGAACTTGAACTTGAACCGAGCAAGTAAACGAAATGGACGGAACAAGTAAACGAAATGGACGGAGCAAGTAAACGAAATTTCCCAAAAATCCCCAGTCCGGGCCTTGAAGACGTGCGAAAATGTGGTATAATGCGGATGTATCCTTTTTCCGTTTCCAACCTTAAGGAGGGACGCAGTAATGCAGAAGATCACGAATGTCGAAGAATTTCAGGCTGTTCGGGAAAAATGGGGCGAAAAACTCCTCATTCTCGGACACTACTACATTCCGGACGAGACCATCGCACTGACCGATCGGCAGGGAGACAGTCTTGCGCTGAGCCAGTTCGCCGCGGCCGACGAGACCTGCGAGGCGATCATTTTCTGCGGCGTCCACTTCATGGCGGAAACGGCAGACATTCTGGCGAATTCTCCCGAAAAAATCGCGAAACGCGGCGGAAAACGGATCCCGGTCATTCTTCCTGACATGACTTCCGGCTGCCCGATGGCCGATATGGCAAATATGGCGGAGGTGAACGAGTGCTGGAAACGGCTCGGCGAGCTCATCGACACAGAAGACCTCCTCCCCGTCACGTACGTCAACAGCACGGCCGAAGTCAAGGCATTCTGCGGACAGCACGGCGGAGTGGTGTGCACGTCGGGAAACGCCCGGCGCGTTCTGGATTGGGCGCTCACACAGAGATCCCGCATCCTCTTTCTCCCCGATCAGCATCTTGGCCGCAATACTGCCCTGGAAATGGGGATCCCGCGCGAAGAGATCGTCATGTGGAGAAAAGCAGACGGTGCGCCTGCGGAAGCCGTGCGGAACGCAAAGATCATCCTTTGGGAAGGCTGCTGTCCCGTTCATGACCGGATGGACGCACAAAAAGCCGCGGAGCTGAAAATGGAAGATCCGGACGCAAAACTCATCGTTCACCCCGAATGTGAGCAGGATCTTGTTTGCCAGAGCGAGTCGGCAGGATCGACTGCTTTCATCATCAAGGAGATCCAGAACGCGCGTTTGGGAGAACGATTCATCATCGGAACGGAATCGCACCTAGTCGAACGTCTAAAAAAGGACTATCCGGAACTGTCTATCCGCCATCTCGGCGAGCCGCATCCGTGTGAGGACATGGCGAAAAACCTTCCGGAGGCTCTTTTCCATGCGCTGGAACAGCTTGAAGACGGTCAGTTTGAAGACGGTACACTGGCGAATCAGGTCTCCGTACCGGAGGAGATCGCGTCGGACGCCCGGACAGCGTTGGCGAACATGCTGAAACTTGGCTGATGATCTGCGGGGAAAATAGGTAAATGGGGGTGAGTATTCTGAAAATGACGGGGAGAAGTCCGCATTGTGGGAGAAAAACTAAAAAAATGGGAAAAAAGTCCGTCACCCCCCTTTACAGAAAAAAGAAATGTGCTATACTATCTTTCATACTTAACACGAGCGTGTGTTGGGCATGTAGCTCAGTTGGTTAGAGCGCCGCCCTGATAAGGCGGAGGTCCCAAGTTCGAATCTTGGCGTGCCCATTTCGGCGTTTCATTTCGTTTTTTACGAGGTGAAACGCCTTTTTTTATGGCCTTCTGTTCGTGTGTTTTTGGGGTCGTTTTACTCCGTTTTAGAATGGAGTACTCCGTTTTAGACTCTGTTTTGCAGGAGGCTGCTGATGCCAAAACGTAAATCTTGGAATGTTCCAATCGTTAAATTTGGAAAAAATGGCGATTTTTTCGTAAATTTTTCCGGGAAAAAAATCTATCTCGGAAGAGAGGAAAAGGAAGCAAGAAAAAACTATATCCAGTTCTTGAGGACTCTGGACGAGGCGGAGACTTCCAGTCCGGCTGCCCAGAATGGGAAAAGGAAACACGTCCAAGTCCAGGAACTCATTTTGGACTGCTTGCGAAAATATGAATCTCACCCAAAGTATCAGAAAATCAAAAGGGCGATGCAGGCCCTTCGGAAACTCTATGGAAAAGCCGAGGCGGATGAGTTCGGCCGGGTGAAGTTTCAGGCCGTCAGGAAGTCCCTGGTCGAGGAACAGCTGGCCGGGTCGTATGTCAACGAGCTGATGCGGTTCGTTATCTGGTGCTTTGAGCTGGGGGTCGAAAATGAGAAAATACCAGAAGGGATCCCGGCGGCTTTGCGGGCTGTGCGCCCTTTGAAACGCGGGGAGGCGAAAGTCAATCCCCCAAGAATGAACGCCAGGGATGAGGATATTTTGAAAGCTCTGCCGTTCTTCTCAAAAACCATCCGTGAAATGGTCGTGATCCAAAGGCTGTCCGGTATGCGTCCGTCCGAACTTTTTCGGCTCCGGCCATGCGACATCGAGAAAGATGGCGAGGTCTGGATCTATACGCCGCAAAAGGCAAAGTCCGACCGGTTCGGGAAAAAACGTTTCGTGGGGTTGGGGAAAGTCGAGCAGAATATACTTGCTGAGCGAATTCGCAACGTCAGGAACGATGAGCCGGTCTTTCAGCCGATACACGCCGTCATGGAACGATACGGAAAACGAAAACTCGATGGACGGAGCGTTCGGCAACTCCGGAAAATGTACACAAAAGACAGCTACCGGCGGGCCGTCAAGAGAGGGCTGGAACGCGCGGAAAAGCAAGGCGTGAAGATCCAGTACTGGATGCCGTATCAGTTGAGACATTCCGCCGCGACCGAGTTGAGCATCCAGCTCGGACGGGAAGCCGCAGGCGTAATGCTCGGACATGCAAGCACTGACGTTACCGCCGGATATGATCACTCCGACCGTGAAAAGGTCAGGAGGCTCGTCGCGGAGAGGGACGTCACGGCAGGGACAGGTCTGGTAAAATGGGAGGGGCAGTAGGAAGGTTGGGTAGGTTCTTACCCCTCGATTTTTTCCCAATCTGCTTGCCGAACACAGCCCTTTCGTTTGAGAATTGGTTGGTTGAGGCGTCACTATGAAAAATGCGGGGTCGCAGAGGTAAATTAATATAATATTGCAATATTGGGAGGAAGGAGAATTCATAGTGCCACTTTCTCAGATCCGGACACAAAAAAACGCTATTTCTGACGGTTGGAGAAGAGCAATTTTACAGTAACGATTCAGAAAATCTCAATCGGGGTACCATTTTCGTTTTGTCTTCTATTTCGGACATCTACCCCATGTTTTTTCGAATTTTCCCCCAATTTAAATACCACTTGCGATATTTACTAAAATCCGTGCAAAGGATGGAGTGGTTAAAACATTGATTAAACTAATATCAGAAATATTGAAAAAATTTTCACAAAATAAATTTGAAATACTTGACATATAGATGTTCATAGGATAAAATCTATTTCGTGGATCGGGAATTATTTAAATTTTTCATGCAAAAAAATTGTCTTTAGGTGAAATTTTAGTCGAATTTAACCTGATTTTGGAGTATCATACAATGGCTAGAATTCTGTTGGGTATAGGGACGGGATAATGAGGTCTGAAATTGCCGGCTGACATTCTAAACGCACAGGCAGGGGCTAGGATTACGTTTGAAGAACCGCCGTTTTTGCCGTGGGAATATGTCCCTGGCAAACTGGTTGGTCGTGAGGATTTGATTCCTGGAATATCGGAACGATTTCAAAGATGGCGTAAAATGCGGACTGAGAACCTCATAGGTGATGTTGCCTCGTTTTATTTGCCTTACGTCGAGGAAGCGATTCTTTCAGAAGAAGATATTTGAATTATTTGTTTGCAAAGACCAAAAGAAGAAACTGTGACGGCATTTGAAAGGAGCTTGTATCTATCGTCACTCAGACCGGCGGATAACTGGTCAAAAAGTCGTTTGCCAGGGTGGTATCGTCATCCCTTACGGTTTCGGTTTTATCCCGAATACGAAGCCGCCAGCCGTCATGAAGCTCTTGAACAATACTGGGAGGAATACACAGCAAGAGCAGCGAAATTGGCCGAAAAATATCCCGAAAAGTTTAAGATTTTTGAGCCAGTCAAGATGGAGTCCGAGGCGGGTGTTCGCGAGATACTTGATTTTGTGGGAATCCCAACAGAAGAACAGAGACTGTTAACAGGGAGCAAAAACGCAAATAACACCATTGTTCCTCCTGACGGCGAAATTGTAAGATACTGGCAGCAACAGTTGGCACAAAGGCCGCCGTCTCACTGTGTTATTCTTGTACCTTTTCTGGGGTATATTCATCAGGAATGTGAAACCGCGTTGAAGGAACTGGAGCGGCGCGGATATTCAGTCCGTCGAATAGGAGGTTATTCTGCGATCGATCAGGGGCGAAATCAGATGGCGACAGACGCATTGGCAGATGGTTTTGAGGAAACGTTCTGGATCGATTCTGACATTGCATTTCATCCGGATGATGTTGAAAATTTACGGGCACACAATTTACCGATCTCGGCAGCTTTGTATCCGCAGAAAGGCCGGCGCGCATTGGCATCGCACGTCATTTCAGGTACAAAACAGATGACATTTGGAAAAGATGGAAGTATTATAGAAATACTCTATGCCGGCACAGGCTTTTTGCACGTCAGGCGGGACGTGTATCTGAAAATAATGGAAGAGTTGGAGCTTCCGCTGTGTAATGAACATTTTGGCAAACCTGTCATTCCATTCTTTCAGCCATTGATCCGTAAACTTGAAGAAGGGACGTGGTATTGGGCCGAGGATTATGCTTTCGCACACCGTGCCAGAATTTGCGGGTACAAAATCTGGGCAGATACGGCCATTCGGTTAGGACACATCGGAAATTATCGTTACAGTTGGGAAGACGCCGGGATAGAACATCCCCGATTCGCGTCATTTACATTAAATTTTGCCTCTGGTGAGTCCCATGGAACCTGACGCCGCCGCCAGACTCTCACACATTAACCGTAAACGAAGGAGATTGCAATGCTGAAATTGTGGAAAGCGTTGATACAAACGCAGAAAAGCCTGTCTGAAAAGAAGGGACATTTACTATATCGTTCTCTTAGCAAAGGCTGGGAACCGCTGGAGGTACGAAGCCTGTTGTCCGTCACACCATACAACTATGGCGAAATAAACATTGGAAATGTCGAATTTGAGGCGGATGTGACCGCAAAATTTGAGTTAGAAACCATCGAAAACACTTCCACCTCACAGGAAGTACAAGATGCGGAGTATGAGTACACGGTCACCATTCCGGGCGAAGGTGAGGAACCTGACACTACGGTTGTTTATACAGGGATTCAGTCATTTTCCAAAACCACGGAGATGTTTGCTCTCACCGAGGACAACTGGACCTGCGAAGAAATCGTAACATGGTCATATACCGCCAATAATGGTGATACAGACCTGTTGGGAGGCTATACTTATACATTCATCGCTTCCTGTATTAATGACGTTTACAGTTTTACGTTTGATTATGAATCAGAAGATCAAACCGTTACAACTTCCTCCGGGACCGACTTCTCATATCAATCCGTCACAACCCTGGTGAGTACGATTTTAATCGAAAGTGAAATTGATGATACGGATGGCAGCGGTTCAGGAAGCGACACACGTACAACTCTTCAAACCAATTCTTTCACCGGCGAGGAAACATATAGATATTTTTTGGAAGAGGAAACATCGATCCCCATCGAAGGTATTTACAGCACCCAGGAATAAACCACGATTTCTGAAACAACCGAAATCGATTATACCAAAACGAGTAATGTCTGGAGCGAAAGCGGCACTTATTCCATGTCAGAATCAGGCACGTCCGATTCCAGTTACACCGAATCAGGTGATTATCTGGAAACATACTCCAATCGGATTGATACGGGTAAAATCATCGGGGTTGTTAACGCAAATGGCAGTACGCAGAACTCGTGGAATTCCGCAGTTTCCGGAGTATATTCCGAGGATGTTATAACCGGCAATATGGTCTGGACATATACCGGTCTTTCCTCATTGATCAGTATAGAAAACAAACATTGGAATCAAAACCAAAGCGGCGCATATACCCGTAATTATACCGACGAGAACGATCGGGGCATTTCGCTGAATGGAACCGATCATTTAGGATATATCAATAATGAAACGATTGTTTCCACCGTGATTTCATCTCTTTCTTCAAACGGTCAAGATTGGGTTTCTACACTACTCCGCTTCAAATTACAATGTTTTACCTTGGTCGGGGAATTACAACGAAAATGAGGACTCTTTCTATCGCGAAATCATCTATGAGAATTACGAACTGGATAACCCTGAAGATTATCTTGATACGGATTTTGAAGCGGATTGGCAATTCGACACCGGATCGCTTCAGGTTACGAACAAGTACCGAACCGAGGCATCTTACAGTGGAACTCGAGATGAATGGTGCGATCAGAATCATTATTACGGCTATCTGTATGGAGAAGGATTTGTTTTGCCCGCCAGTTCCTACTCCGACACGTGGGAATTTGAGAATATTTATACCGAGGATTCCGACATTTTGTATGCGCTGACAGAGGCACTTCTTGTTTCGTCTGCATTCGGCTCAGGTTCCGGATCTGGTGAAGGTTCCATGTCTCTGGACGTCATCAGCGGTTATACAACGACACAGATCTCTAACAGGATCAAAACTTCCACGATCTGGGATGACCGTGAATATACCTGGACGGACGATGATGGGATGCTCATTTCCGGTACAGAGGATTCCACTTCACGATATGCTTACAATCGGGATATGCGAATCGCCGGAGAATATGTAGGAAGCGCCTCGGTCACACCTGCGTCGGGCGAATTTCTCGAAGACGGCTGGCTTGTTCGCGGAAGCGGAATGATTTTGGAATCCGCTGAAGAAAACGGAACATACACCGGCAGCGCAAGTTACGATCACACTCCGGACGACTACACGTATGGAAGTGCGTCTGGGAGCTACACGGAATCCGGCGATTGGCGTGACGGCTGGAACAGTAAATTAACGCTGGCACTGAAACAGTCCTCCGACCCCACGGCGGACGATTACTGGCACATCACCGGTACTGGAAATGGGTATCAACGCGAAAATTACGGCTATACTCTTTCTGCATCGCAATCGTTTACCTGGGATACCTATTCCGGAACGCAGAGCGGATCCGGCCGCGGCACATATCGGGCAAACTCCCGGTACCAGATGACTTACGACAACGAACAGTCGGACGAATGGATACTTTCCGACGGTTCCGGACGTGCGGTGGAGGACTACGGTTACGACTACGCTCTATCCGCGTCCGGGAGCTATTCGCTCTCCATGGAAAACGGTTCCGCTTCGGTTTACGGCACATCCGCAAGCAATGACACCCTTGCGTGGCGTGACCGGACGGAGTATCGATATTCCGTCGCGAATGGAGAATGGCAGACGAACATGACGGGCTGGACGCGGCAGACGGCGGTTTCCGGATCTTCATATGCGGGGTCCGGGAGTGGAGCTGGTACGAGCGGGGATGCTGTTTCCGGAAGTTCGTGGGAGGCGCAGGCCAGCGAAGAGGGAGCGTTTCTGCGGGCGGAGGTCACGGAGATCAACTGGTCGTTCCTGGACGGTGAGTACACTGCGTCGGGACACGTGCACACGGATTATGACATCACCGGCGAGTACGGATTCAGCAGCGAAAACGATTTCTGGCAAAGCAGTTCCAGCACGCATTCCAGCGGGTGGAACTCGTATTCGGATACCAGTCACAACGAGCGGGGATCCAACGAAACGATGGTTTTTCATCACGAGCGGGACGAAAATTACGAGTGGTCGCTCGACGAAACGGGACGGGTGTACGTCAGTGCGTACGATTATGAGCAGAGCGGCTCCATGTCCGCCAACGGCCATCGCGGTGGCTCGGGTACGTACAATTACGAGTCAAGCAGCTGCACACAGGGAAACGGTTGGTCAAGTTTTTACCACTCCGGGAGCTTCGGTTCGTCGAGTTTTTACGACGAATATGACTTTACCGCGGACTGGTCGGAATCGTTCGACAGCGTGACGAACAGCTATTCCAGTGCGCATTCAGCCTCGAATAATGTTGAGGGGGATAACTACAGTTTGTCGGGCTATTTTTCCGATTACTACAAAACGTGGGACGGCCAGTCGCCGGATTCGGGCGGATATTCGGACTCGTACCCGTCGTCAAGTCCGTATGCTTCGACCGTCACGGACAACGGATTCAGTTTCACCTGGAGCGGGCACGACATCGCGAGCCGACAGGGTGTATACCTCCACAACGCGCCATACTCCGGCATGTGGGAGATCCCTTACGGCCTCGGCACGTGGTCCAACCCCGTCGAACAGCCTTCCAGCGCGTGGCCGACAGATCCGGAAACCCCGGAATCCTACACCACCCCGTCGCAATCGTACGTCGACGACCTCGACGCCTTTTTCTACGGTTACGACAA
Organism: Planctomycetaceae bacterium; assembly: GCA_015062085.1. The sequence continues at coordinate 364 of SUVI01000012.1, read as the reverse complement.
CACCGACCTGTACGAGACCGGCCTTCAGGAATACGGCGAAATCACCCTCACCAACACCTCCGGCAGCGCGAGTTATTTAGGTTCATCCGACAAGTGCGTACCGTGTTTGATGGATATTGAGGATTTTCAGGCGGAAGTACGTTGGGTCGCGGAAGCCGCAGGATCGACGTTTGAGGGGCTTGATTTTGTTGTTCATACCTTAGAGCGGAGAAGATGCGTACCAAAGAAGGCCGTCGAGGCAGGTTCGGAGCGTTCGGCAAAATGCCGCAAGTGCTGATATTTTCTGGCTTTTTGTATTTTCCGGGAATTTCGTGTCAGGAAGTTCATCCTTCTTTTCAGTGTATTTTTGCGGCTTTTCTGTGTA
>SUVI01000191.1 GCA_015062085.1 Planctomycetaceae bacterium | reverse complement strand
GTTGCCGTTTCGTAAACGAAAATCGTTTTCGTGATCCGGCGAAACGCATTCCGGTCCGTCTGCCACCCTTCCGGATACTGCGATTTCAGGACCTCAAACCAGTTGATCACGCCGTTTTCCAACCTCGCTCCCTCTGGTAAAAATCTGTTGCCCGGCAACTCCTTCAGTGGAACGCTCGCGAGGAAATACCACCACCCCACTCCTCCTAAGAACGTCATGAACAAAAAAAGCGCAGCGCAAAATCGTTTCATCGGATCATTTCTCCCAAATTTAAAAGTCTCGATTTTGATCTCGCGGAAATTCCCCAAAGATCTTCTCCATAAAAAAGAACGGTCAGGTGTTACAAAAAGTTTAAAATTTCCTAAAATAGGTGAGATCTTATATCGCCATATCGTGCGAAATGGGGCGACTTGAGAAAAAAAGAGTCCTGAAATAAAAAACGCCTCTCCAGAAGGAAAGACGTTTGAATAAGAACGTGCGGGCCGTATAGAGCCGGCACCGCACTGTGAGGTATACTCAATCTTTGCCCCACGGATGACGCTGTCCCTGAACGCGTCCCGGGAGACTCTGCAGACGAATGAAACCTTCCGCATCCGTCTGATTGTAGCTTCCGCCGCCTTCCATCGTCGCGATACCTTCATCGTAAAGCGAATTCGGACTCTGACGGCTGGCCACGTCAATGTTTCCTTTGTAGAGCAAAAGTTTCACTTCGCCCGTTACGACTTTCTGAGCCTCTTTGATGAACGCAAGAAGCGCATCCATCTTCGCATGATACCAGAAGCCGTAGTAGATCATCTCGGCAACTTCCGGCGCAAGCATGTCACGCAGGTGCGTCAGATCACGGTCCATGCAAAGACTCTCAAGCTGACGGTGTGCCGTGTAGAGGAGCGTCATGCCGGGGGATTCGTAAACACCGCGCGATTTCATGCCGACGAAACGGTTTTCCACCATGTCGATGCGTCCGATACCATTACGGCCTGCGATCTCATTCGCCTTGCGCACGATGTCGATCGGGGAGAGTTCTTCGCCATTGATCGCGACAGGATTGCCTTCCACGAATTTGATCGTGACTTCTTCTTCCGCGTCAGGAGCTTCTTTCGGAGAAACGCCCATTCCGAAATCAACGATCTTGACGCCGCAGACGTTCAGATCTTCCAAATCACCGGCTTCGTAGCTGATGTGGAAGCAGTTTTCGTCGGAGCTGTACGGCTTCTTCACACTGGCTTTGACCGGAATGTTCTTCGCTTCGCAGTAGGCCAGAAGTTCCGTACGGCCGGGGAACTGATTGCGGAATTTTTCCATACGCCACGGAGCGATGATCTCGATCTCCGGATCCAGAGCTTCCGCAGCGAGCTGGAAACGGCACTGGTCATTTCCTTTTCCTGTTGCGCCGTGAACGAAGTATTTGGCGCCGACTTCATGAGCCACGCGCAGGCAGGCACGTGCAATGATCGGACGGGCGATAGAAGTACCGAGAAGATAGATGCCTTCATATTTCGCCTGCCACTGGATCATCGGGAAAGCGAAATCGCGGCAGCATTCATTCTGCACATCAACGATACGAGCCGACTTTGCACCGATCTTCAATGCTTTGTCGATGATCGCCTGACGGTCTTCACAGGGCTGTCCAACGTCTACATAGACAGCATGGACTTCAAAACCTTCGTCCATCAACCAACCGAGCAAAACGGAGGTATCCAGACCGCCGGAATACGCCAACACGCAGGATTTCATGACTTCGTTCCTTTTATAACTAGGACCTAAGTGGAATGACGGATAATCTCAACTAAGACAGATTATCTCATATTTGCGCAAATTTTCAAGGGGGGAGGGGGCGAAATTTTAAAAGAATGGCCAATTTTTCCCAAATTTTATCCGTTTCGCATTTGGGGGGGCCGAACATGCCAATAATATGGGAGAAAAGGGACAGTTTTTGTGAAAAATTTGGAATATTTTGAAAAGACTCCTTGACATTTTGTTCAGAACAGTTTATATTGGGGAAAACTTTGTGTTTTTTTGTGAGTTTTTCTTTTCATAACGAAAAGATCGGGGGGCGAGATGGCGTTACTGCGGCTGATCAAGGGATATGCACCGGGAAAAACATTTTCTCTGAATGAATCGTCCTGCACACTTGGACGAGCGCATGACTGTGAGGTCCAGCTTGAAGCTGCGTCGGTGAGCCGGCGTCATGTTCGTATATTTCGCCGCGGAAATGACTATTATATCGAGGATCTCAAGAGCCGGAACGGGACACTGCTGAACAACCGCCCGATCTTGGAACCGACTCGCCTGAATCACCGCGACAGGATCCAAGTCTGCAGCATCGTTCTTTACTTTTATGCAGACGGACATGAACACGAGACGGGCGGCATTGAGGAATTTCAGGCGAAGATCGCCGACATGGGGCCGGAGGACCAGTCTTCGTATATGGCGACGTTTGACATGCTGCGTCAAAAGCATGCACTCGGTCAGACGATGGCCAGTGCAGAGGTCAAGCTGCGTGCGCTGGTCGAGATCGGGCGTCATCTGGGCGAGGCAGTCCAGGTGGAAGAGGTGCTGATGCGGATCCTTGACAGTCTTTTCGTCATTTTTCCACAGGCGGACCGCGGTATTATCGTGCTTCGGGAGCCAAATACGAACACGCTCGTTCCCAAGGCGCTCAAACAGAGAAATCCGAGCAGTGACGAAGTGCGTCTGAGCCGTACGATCCTCCAGAATGTCATTACGACCGGGCAGGCGATCCTTTCTGCCGACGCGGTGCAGGATTCTCGTTTCAATATGTCGCAGAGCATCTCGCATTCGCCGATACGTTCCATGATGTGTGCACCTTTAGTCGGGATCGACGGAAACGCGATCGGAGTCTTGCAGATCGATGCGGCAACGACGATGCGGCAGTTTACTTCGCAGGATCTTGAGATCCTTGCCAGCGTTGCGAATCAGGCGACCGTCGCAGTGCGGAATGCACAGCTGATGGAAAGCGCAATGGCGGAAGCGTCGATACGCCGGGAGCTGAACGTTGCGCACAAGGTCCAGCAGGGGTTTCTCCCTGCAATGAAGCCGAGCGTCGCGGGTTACGAATTTTTTGACTACTATTCTCCGGCTCGACAGCTTGGCGGTGACTATTTTGATTACGTGCCGCTGCAGGACGGACGGCTCGCGGTGATTTTGGGGGACGTTTCAGGGAAGGGGATCTCTGCGTCGCTGCTCATGGCGAAAATGTCTGCCGAGGCTCGCTATCTGCTTGCCATGCATCCGAATCTTGCCGATGCGATGTTCGCGCTGAACAACACGTTCTGCGATGACCGGTGGGGAGACCGATTCATTACAGTCGTCGCAGGAGTGCTGGATCCCAAAACGCATGAACTTGAACTGGTCAACGCCGGTCACGTTCCGCCGATGCTCTGCCGTCCGAATGCGGTACCGCAGTCTCTGGAAATGGAACGGACTTTTCCGATCGGCGTTTTTCCGGATTCTGCGTTTCACGTTACGTCGATCAGGCTCCAGCCTGGCGATACGCTCTTTTTCTTTACTGACGGCGCGACGGACGGGATCAACAAAGATGCGGAAATGTTCGGGATGGACCGGCTCTGCGAGTGCTGGACCCCCTACCGTTCCACGATTCAGGAACAGGGAGATGCTTTGATCCAGGCGATCAGCGATTTTGTCGGCGATGTTCCCTACGCGGATGACATCTGCGTGACGGGTATCCGGCGGAAACTGTAGCGAAGGAGACGTTCATGTCCTCAACGAAGTACCTGAAACCGGAAGTCATTGCGGGCATCAAGAGACTCGATCTGCGTGCAAAATTCATCGTGAAAGGGTTTCTGCAGGGGCTGCATTCCAGTCCGTTTCAGGGATTTTCTGTGGAATTCAGCGAGCATCGCCGCTATGCGCACGGAGATGATCCGCGAGATATTGACTGGCTCCTTTACGCACGGACAGATAAATATTATGTGCGCAAGTTTCAGGCTGAGACGAACCTGACGGGCTATCTGGTCGTGGATCAGAGTGCGTCGATGGATTACACACATCGGCAGGACGTTACGAAATTCGACTACGCGATCTGCCTGGCGGCTGCGCTGGCGTACCTTATGATCCATCAGCGTGACCCGGTCGGTCTCCTGACGTTCGATGAAAAACTCTGCCGAAGTATCCGCCCCGCTGCGCGTCCTTCCCAGCTCGCGGCGATCCTTTCGACGCTTTCCCGCCTGACTCCGGATGGAAAGACCAACATTGCGAAAGCGCTCCATCAGACGGCCGCCATGCTTCGGCATCAGTCGCTCGTGATGGTCCTGAGCGACCTGCTGACGGACGAAGAGACCGTTATGGAGGCTTTGCGAAAACTGAAGTTTGCGGGACACGATGTTCTGCTGCTGCACATTCTGGATGAGGCGGAAGTTACATTTCCCTTTGAAGGGGCGCTGGAGCTGGAAGATCCGGAATCCCGCGAGACGCTCCGAGTCGACGCTAGGGGATTTCAGGCAGATTATGTGAGACAGATCCGGGAATTTCGGGAGCGGTATGCGGAAGAGTGTACGAAGATCGGGATCGACTACCTTCCGCTGGACACGAGCATGCCGTTTGACAAAGCGCTGGCCGAGTATCTGTCCAAACGCCGCGGCGTGTGAGTCGGACTGCAGGATCTTAGAGAAATTTTCTATCATTGTCCTCTGGTCATTTCCAGAAAATGTGTTTTTTCTCCTCCAATAAGAAGTATCTGTAAAATCAGACTTTTCGCTTCATCACACAGCTTTTGACCTGTTTTGCCAGTAAAGTTTTTGTATATTGCCCATATTCGCACCATGTTTTTGTGCTAATCGTTAAATTTTAACAAATTGGTAGAATTATTTCAGGTAATACTTCTGTTTTAAGGAGAATTTCTGTAATTTTATGAAAATATGTCCGATGAAGAAATGGATACCATTAGAGGCGTTTTTTAGGATGGTTCTCTAATCAGGTATCTAAGAATACATTTCCCGTATTTTTGAATCAATCATAGTAAAGAAGGATTCGACACATGGAAGGTAATTTGAGAAAACGATTTTCTCTGTCGTCATGGATGGCGGCAGGCGTGACTGCCCTCGGAGTGGGCGGTCTGCTGGGCCAGACGGCAGTCGGGTACGAGACCTACGACGACCCGACTAGCAACATTGGTCCGGGAACCTACGGCAAGACCGACGTTAGTGGTGAAAATGATCTTGGGATCGACATCGATACGAAACCGGGACAGACCGGTCCCAGTGATCCGGGAATGGGCCGCGGTGAGGACCTCTACCAGTTCACCAGCAGCAACATTACGATCGGTGAAGCCGGCGGGACGACGATTTTTGCGTGGAAAACGCAGTTTGGCGACCGCGGTGCGAACGATGCGGTGACGCTGACTCTCAAGGGCGGCACGAACGTCTTCGATCACATGGGGATCTACGTTGGTTCCCGTGCGACTGGCGACGATGCCGTGGGTGCAGAGACCACGATGAACATCGAGGGCGGCACGAACGTCTTCACCCATCGTCTCATGGTCGGGACACAGGGGAGCGACGGCGCTGTCGGCGGTCATTCCACGGTCAACATTTCCGGCGGAACGAACGTCTTCACGTACGACAAGCGTTTTGACGGGCAGCAGGTCGTTGGTCTGACGGACAACAAATACAATCATCAGTACAAGATCGCGGATCTGACCGGTCCTCATACCAAGTATCTGGGCGGCGGTCACTCTGCTGACGATCCTGCGGATCCGGAGTACGGATATGCGACGATTCCGGAGTACAACTACTACGACAACTACTACGGCGTGTACTTCTCCGCGATGAGCGGCGGATCGGATGCTGAAGGCGGAAACACTCAGGGCGTTGACCTGAATATTTC
>SUVI01000190.1 GCA_015062085.1 Planctomycetaceae bacterium | reverse complement strand
GCGTTTTCCTCGGATCAAGGATCCTGAGGCTGTCGCGGCACTCCGGGAATTGAACGCTGACATTTTCTTCATCTGCGACTATGGACAGATCCTTTCGCCGGAAGGGATCCAGGCCGCTCGGCTTGGCGGGATCAATCTTCACGGTTCCATCCTTCCCAAATACCGCGGCTCGGCTCCTGTGCAGTGGACGCTTCTTAATGGGGATGCGGAAGCCGGCGCAACGGTCATTCACATTACGCCGGAAGTCGATGCCGGACCGATGCTTTCCATCGTGAGGACTCCCGTTGAGGAAAATGAAACGGCGGACGTTCTGGAAGCACGTCTCGCGGAGCTTGGGGCACCGGAAGTGCTTCAGGCGATCGATGCGCTGGAGATCGATCCGGAGCATCTTGCAGCGGCAGTCGTGCAGGATGCCTCTCTGTCTTGCGGTGCACCGAAGATCCGGAAACATATGGCGCAGATCGACTGGACGCTTTCTGCTGCGGAGATCCGGAATCGTGTTCGTGCTTTTGAACCCTGGCCCCGTACCTTCACCACGTGGCAGAAATCGGAAAAGAAACCGCCCATGCGTCTGATCCTCCTTCCGGTTCCGGAGATCCTTTCCATGGAAGTCCCGGAGGGAACGGTGCCCGGTACCGTTTTGGAAGTGGGAGATGTACTTGCAGTCGCGACTGGAAACGGAGTCCTCGGCATCCGTCAGCTTCAGCCCGCCGGCAAGAAACCGCAGTCGGTTTTCGATTTCCTTTGCGGAAATGCGATCCAGCCCGGTGATGTTTTGAAGTAGCTGTTTCGAAAACCTCTCAAAAGCCGTCGAAATGACGGCTTTTTTCGTATTTTGAGTAGGGGCCGGAGTATCTGCTGCGTTTTTTTGTGATGCTGTACAGCCGGAATCCTGGCATTTGCGTAGAAGCGCGACATTCGCATTCCGTCAGGATGAAACCGTCTCTTCCGTGTATGTTTTGCCGCTCGGAGAGCTTGCCTTTCTTCCAAAATAAAACGTCTTTGATTTTTTTGGCCGCAGACAGGAGTGAAGAGGAATGGCGAAGATCCATTGGTATGCAAAAGTACTTTCTCTCGTTGGATTTTGGTGCGGGCTTCTCGTGCTCATGGGGACTATCTGGGGAGAAGATGGGATCCTGGGAGATCCGCTCTCCTCCAAGGCGCTTCGGATCGAGTTCATCCCGGAGATGGACGAGATCCGGATCGGTGAGAAATGGAGGGCGCAGGTTGAATTGAATCGCCGTGAGGAGTCGGTATTTCAAGAGTCCTGGGATAAAAATTTCTCGCTCATCCAGCGTGCGGTGACTCCTGATGCGGTGCGGGAGATCTCGCGTTGGTCACGGGATGAAATGGAAAATTTTCGCTACGTGACGCTTCCCAAACCGGCGCAGACACGTTGGGAAACTGTTCGGCACGATTCTCGAAAGACCCTTTTTTTACGCCGTGCCCGGCTTGATCCGCTTCCGTCCTCACCTCAAATGAAACGTGAACTGACTGCGTATGCACTTTTTGATTCCAGAACGGGAAATGTCGTCTGGGTCGGGATCACCATTCAGAGTCGGCTTCTTCCGGAGAAAGAAACAAAAAATCGCTGGTGGTTCTTTTAGGATGAGAAGACTCCGTCTGAAAAAGATGCCGGACGGGGAATATCGCCGGGAACATTTCCAGCCGTTTGGATTTCCCGTTGGCTTATGTGTCGCTTGGGAAAATCATGCACGAAAAAGGCAGCGTATTGGAAAACACGCTGCCTGGAAATTTCTTGATGGTGTGGGACTTGCAGATCAGCCCACGAGCGAGAAGACGACCGGCGTACCGCCGATGGCTTCAATGAATTCTTCAAAGATCCGCAGATCAAGAGCTGTTGCGCAGGCACTTTCCGGGTGGAACTGTGTGCCAATGGCGAACCAGTCGTCGATTTCGGATTCGATCGCTTCGATGACGCCGTCCGGAGAGGTCGCGGAGACGATAAATCCCGGAGCTACTTCATTCACGGCCATGTGGTGGCGGGAGCAGACGCGGATCTCGGAATCGCCGTAAATTTTTTCCATCAGCGAGCCGGGCACAACATTCAGCGTGTGGCGGTGGACCGGCGTGTGGCGGTCGAAGTGAGGCATCGCCTTCGGAAGGTCGATCGGAATATGGAAAAACAGGGAACCGCCCATGGTCACGTTCAGAAGCTGCATTCCAGCCCCAATGGCAAGAAGCGGGATCTTCTGTTCCGCAATGACGCGCATGAGCATCCGGTCGAAATCTTCACGGCGGACCGGCATCGGACGGACTGTAGAATGAAGGACGTAACCGTCACGGCGGGAATCCAGATCGCCGCCCCCGATCATGACGATACCGTCCAGCTTTTTCAGAATCTGACGCAGATCTTCTTCGTTCTGCATCGGCGGGAGAATGACCGGAATGCCTCCGGCACGCAAAATCGACTCATAGTAACCGGCCCAGACGTAACTGAAAGCTTCTTTATCCCCCTTGGCTTCCAAGAAATCTGCATTGATCCCGATGACCGGTTTTTTTCCGAATTGCATTTAACTTCCTCCTGAATAAACGCGTGCAAGCCCGCACAAAAGCGGTTCCCGATTTCGCCCCCCTTCCATCTCCGCCCTTCCTCCATGATGGGCTGAAAAAAGAAGTCCCCAAACTTTTCGCGTCCTTTTCTTCTGTCCCCGCGGCTTAATGCTGACGTCCTGTCTGCTGCGCTTTGACGCTCGGAATGAAGTCCTCGAAATCAGGTGGAAAATTTTGTCTGTCTGATTTTTTCTATGCGATAGGCTTACCCTGTTTCCTTTCAAACGGCCCTTAAAGACCGCCCAGAAGTGCAAATCTGCCGAAAGTATACTCGCACTAATTTTAAATGTCAAGTGTTTTCTGTATTTTGGTGAAATGTTTTTGCTGGGTACAATACATGGTATTTCGGAACTTGGGTAAATGTGGTTTTCCGCAAATTTTTGTCGTTAGATTTTCTCTGATCGGATTTTTCGTCAAATTGAGAACTTCTCGCTATCCGTTCCTGGATCGGAAAAAATAGAGTGAAATGCTGGAATTCCTGAAGAACCTGGTGCGTCGAAAAACGAGTACACCGGGAAACGCATCGTTGGGCTGCGGGATTCGGTAAAAAGACACCAAATAAAAAAAGAGAAGGCACGGAGCCTTCTCTTTTCCTGTCTTCAAATACTTTTGATCAACGTTCCAGACGCGCGATCGCTTCTTCAACGGCGGCAAGCTGAGCTTTCAGATCCGCCAGAGACGCACGCTCTGCATCGACGACCTTCGCCGGGGCTTTGGCCGTGAAAGCTTCGTTCGAGAGCTTCTTTTCCTTGCCCGCAATGAATCCGAGCAGTTTCTCGCGCTGTGTGCGATTCTTTTTCAGTTCCGCTTCCACATCGATCAGGCCTTCAAGGTCTACGCCGAGTTCCCAGTTCGCTCCCGTTGCGTTGGATGAGAGTTCCGGCATTTTTGCGTCCGAACCGCATTCCGTCAGGACTGCCTGCGCCATGGACGTGAAGTACGGTTTCATCGGCAGGATCAGTGCCGCGATCTCTGCCGGGCACTTCACCGCAAATTTGACTTCCTGTTTGACCGGTACGTTCTGACGCGCACGGATCTCACGCACCGCTTTCAGGACATCCTGGAAAACGACGAACTGCGCTTCGATCGTCGGATCGATCCTGTTTGCCGTATCGACGAACCACGGAGCGTTCATGATGCTTTCCGGCTGTTCGCGGGCAAGGTCTTCCGCCGTCAGACCGCGTTTGGGCGCGACCTTCGCCATCAGCTGCCAGACCTCTTCCGTAATGAGCGGAATGACCGGATGCCAGAGCTTCAGCAGCGCATCCAGAACAAACGCGACGACTCGCTTGGCGACCGGTTTGAGTTCCGGCGTCTGGAGTCGGTATTTCGCGATCTCGATATAGTTACTGCAGAACTCATCCCACGTGAAATCGTAAAGCGTGCGGACACAGGCGGCGTAATCGTATTTTTCGATCCCTTCCGTGAACATTTTCGCCATCGTGCAGAGACGGCTCAGGATCCATTTGTCCTCCATGAAAAGTTCATCGTCGGAAATAGGTTCCAGCGTGTAGTCCGGACGGGAAACTTCTTCAAGGTCTTCCATCAGGTACATCATGGCGAAACGGGAAGCGTTCCACAGTTTATTGCAGAAATTGCGCCCCATCTCAAAACGCTCGGAGATGACCGTTCCGCGTTTCAGAGCCAGATCTTCCTCTTTCTTCGCCCACTGGGTCGAGAAGAATTCCTTGCATTTCGGGCACTTTACGCGCGGACGGATACGGTTTTCCTTCGTCTGTTCGACGCTCTCACCGCAGTGCGGGCACTCGAAATCGACGGGAAGACGGACGTCCTGAGAATCGGTCGCGAGCCACGCTACGCCCAGACGCAGCGCATCCGCGCCGTACTTCTCAATGACGTCGAGCGGGTCGATGCCGTTTCCTTTGGACTTGGACATCGTTTCGCCGTACTTGTCGAGGATCTTCGGGTGAATGTAGACGTGCGGGAACGGGATCTCTCCGCAGTTCTGCAGGCCCGTCAGGACCATGCGGGCGACCCAGAGCGTAATGATGTCGCGGCTCGTGATCAGAACGCTCGTCGGATAGTAGTACTTGAGCTCTTCCGTCTGTTCCGGCCAGCCAAGTGTCGAGTGGGGCCAAAGTGCGGAGCTGAACCACGTGTCGAGCACGTCGTCATCCTGGACCAGTTCCCAGCCGGGGAGCGCATCTTTCGCCAGCTCGCCGTCCTGCAGGCAGATCCACCACTCTTTTCCTTCTTCATCCCACGCCCACTTTACGTCGGAACGGTCGGCAAACGCGGTTTTCAGTTCGTCTTCGGTCGGCATTTTTTCGGAACCGTCCGCGGCGCGCACGTACCAGATCGGGATCCGGTGTCCCCACCAGAGCTGACGCCCGATCGGCCAGTCGCGTTTCTCGGAGAGCCAGTCAAGGTACGTTTTGGCGTAGCGTTCCGGGAAGATCTGCACACGGCCGTCCGTCACCGCATCCATCGCGCTCTGCGCCAAATCGGCCATGCGGACGAACCACTGGTCGTTCAGGAACGGCTCAATGACCGTTTTGGAGCGGTCACTGACCGGGACTTCGTGCTGATGATCTTCCACTTTGAGGAGGATGCCGGCGGCTTCCAGGTCCGCGACGATCACTTCACGTGCTTCGAGCATCTTCATGCCGACGTATTTTTCTGGTACCGTGCGGCTCAGTGCTGGTTCTTCGGCAGTCACGTTGGCAAATTTTCTTCCGTCCCAGGCGTAAACGCTCGCTTCGGCCGTCAGTGTGCCGTCTTTCTTCATGATGCTGATGAACGGCACCATGGCGCGTTTTCCGACTTCAAAGTCGTTCGGGTCGTGTGCCGGCGTGATCTTCACGCAGCCGGTCCCCATTTCCGGTTTCGCCCAGATGTCCGTCACGAGCGGGATCTCGCGGTTCGCCAACGGCAGCATGAGTTTTTTGCCGGCTTTTGCCATTTCCGCGAGCTTTTCAAGAAGCGCGAGGTGCGTTTCACGGCGTTTCAGAAGCGTTTCGAGCTTCGCTTCCAGTTCCGCTTTTTCCGCGTCACGGCCGGCGGCTTCCGCGGCGGCGAGTTCCTCACGGATCGCGTTTTCGAGCAGGTCGAGCTGCTTGCGCGGTTCCGGATGGCACGCGACGCACGTATCGCCGAGCATCGTTTCCGGACGGGTCGTCGCGACCGTCACGTACTCCAGATCGCCTTCCTGCGGGTCGATGACCGGGTACTTCAGGTACCAGAAATGGCCGTCGTGTGTTTCATTGTTGATCTCGTCGTCGCTCACGGCCGTCTGAAGCGCAGTGTCCCAGTTCACGAGTTTCTTGCCGCGGTAGATCA
>SUVI01000011.1 GCA_015062085.1 Planctomycetaceae bacterium | reverse complement strand
ACAGTACCGGCGAAGAGATGATGGTCGGGACCGTTTCTCTGAGCGTTCCGCTTCGTATCCGCGATCGGAATCAGGGCAACATTTCAGCCGCCCGAAGTGAAGCGATCCAGGCGCAGAAGGAGCTGGAGCGAGTCGCGCTCGGCATCCGTCACCGTCTCGCGGAAGTGTATGCCGAGTATGCAAAAGCAGACGAAAATCTGGAACTTTACCGGACGTCGCTCCTTCCTGAAGCGGAGGAAATGCTGAAACTTGCGGCGGTCGCCTACGAAAATCAGGAGTCGAGCATGCTCGATCTGGTCCACGCGCAGAGGGTTTACCGAGAGACGAGCATCGAGTACTACGACGCGCTGTGCGAGTACTGGAAGAGCCTCACGCTTTTGGAAGGGAAACTACTTTCCGGCGGTCTGGAGGACTCGTCGATGTGAGTGAAAGGAGATTTTCCGAAACCGATCCGTCTAACGGCCGGAAACTCGCCCCATGCCTTCTCCCCGGCATGGATCTCTCCCATTTTCGGCAGGATCTCCAGCAGAGAGAGGATGGATTTTCGGGAAATTTTCCATTTCTTTTACTCTTCCCACTTGCGGAAAAGAGAAATTTTGTTAAAATGGAGCGTGTAGTGAAATGCAGACGGTTTTTGTATCCCGTCTGTGTGTTTGATGAGCGGAGATCGTAGAAACGCAAGGTAAAAATGGATTCCATTTTTTTGAGGATCGTGCTGTGTGCTGTTTTGCTGGCCGGCCCTGTGCTGTGCCCGCTTTACTGCGGTACGCACCATCATTTTCTTACGTCCGGAGAGCATGAGTGTGCCGTTTCGGAGGTCTCTGGTTTCGAGCCGGCGTTTCATGAGTCGGATCACAGCAGGAAAGAATGCGCCTGTACTCACGAAGGATCGGTTTCCCATGCGCTTTCCGATGAGACGCACCCGGCAACCGGGCCGTTTCTGTTCGATTTTTGGAGCGTCTGTAGTTTTCATTGTGCGTCTGACTCGTGCCGTCCCGGCGAATTTTCGGTTTTGTTTCTGCATGGTTCTTCCGTGAACGAGTTCCTGTTTCTTTTGACGGCTATGATGTCTGTTCTGTTTTTCCTTAGAGCCTCGGAGTTTCCGGCATCGCAGTGCATCGGGAACGGGAGTGCCGGCCGGAATTACAGAGGGAGGTGTCTGTTTTCTCGAAAAAAGATCCGTCTTTATGTTTTGAAAAACGCTCTTTTGAATTGAATTTCTGTCTGAATGTTGAGTTTTTCAGATGCGGACTAGTTCGTTTTTTGGTCGGGCTGTCTGTCTCGTTCATTTTCGTATTTTACCGGTATTTTGGAGCGAACGCCCTCCGTTTGTGGTGAGTCTCCCCCTTTGCCGTGCGTTTCGGAATGCCTTCATTCATGCGTGCTTCGCCCCGGTGCGTATGGAGCTTGTTTTCGCCAAATTTAGAAGGAAAACTAAAAATGAAGAAAATAGATGCCGTCATTTCCATCGTTCTCGTACTGACTCTTGCCGGAGTCTGCCTTTGGGCCTGGCTTGCTCCCGGCGACGGAGCTTCCAGCGGCGGGCACGTTCATTCTGAAAACTGCTCGCATAGTTACGGTGACTCTCACGGTGATCTTCACGATCACGCCGGCCATTCTCATGCACCGGGAGAAAAGTGTACGCATTCCCGCGGTGACTCTCACGATCACGCACATGAACACGCGCACGGCGGTTCCCACGATCACGCGCATGGAGATCCTCACGATCACGCGCACGGCGGTTCCCACGATCACGCGCATGGAGATTCTCACGATCACGCGCACGCACACGGAATGGCGACGGAAGTCGTGCTTTCACCGAATGCTCTGCGGAATATTGGGCTGGACGGTGCGGATCCTACCGTCACGCTTGAGGCAGGCGAGTTTGTGAAACGGCACTCGATCCCTGCCATCATTCAAGAGTTTGAAGGACGCACGATGTCCAAGGTGCCGGCTCCGTACGCGGGGATCATTACGAAGATCTACCATGAACCCGGAGAAGCGGTCCATCCCGGTGCCGCGCTTTTTGACGTGACGCTTTCTCTTCCGGAAATGCTGGACGCTCAGACCGCGCTTCTGAAGCTGCTCGAAACGCAAGAGTTTCTGGAGCATGAGATCGCCGAGATCGATGAGAATCTTAGCGGTCTGGCACCGCAGCGCCGCCGTGAGCTTGACGTGCGTCTGAAGGAGACGCTCATCGACATTCGGGATCAGAAAAATGCCATTCGTGTCCTTGGTCTTCCGGAGGAGGTCCTTCAGCGCGTGGAGACGGAGCGGAAGCCGTTCACGCACGTGATGACGGTCTGCGTGCCTCCGGTGAGCCACGAGGGGATCGTTTCGGAGCAGAATCCGGGAGAGGTCAAAGTCTTTGTCGTTTTTGAGACGCTTTACGTGAAGGTCGGTCAGAGAGTTGATGTCGGTGAAGCCCTGTGCGACCTGTGCGATCTCTGCGAGCTGACGGTCCGAGGCGACGCATTTGCGATCAATGAGGGGATCCTCCTGAAAGCGCTGAAAGATCCCGAAACGACTGTCCGCGTGACGTTTGAGGGAAACGGGAAGGCGTCGCTGGAAGATCTGCGTCTCCGGATGGTCGAGAGCCGGATCGATGAGCAGGATCGGACGCTTTCGTGTTTCGCGGATTTCAAAAACGTCGTGCTTGACGGAGCGGGACCTGAACCGCATTCGGAAGAGCATCCGCCGCTTTACGTGCACTGGCTCTACAAACCGGGGCAGCGGTGCCAGATGGAGATCGCGTACGAGACGGTCGAAAACGTTTTCGTCGTTCCGGCAGGAGCGGTCGCGCGGAATGTGCATGAGACGTTCGTTTTTGAGCTGACAGAAGAGACTTCCTGCGGTGAGAAACTCTGGAAGAAGACGCCCGTGCATCTTCTTTTCAGAACGCGGGAACATGCAGTTCTGGCGAACGACGGTACTGTGAAAGCCGGGATCAGGATCGCAGCGAACGGGGCCTCTTTCATTCTGGACGCTCTGAATGCGCAGAACGGAAGCGGAGCCGCGATCGACCCGCACGCCGGGCACAATCATTGACCGGAAGGAGGGAAAAAGGAAATGTTTAACGCATTCATTCGTTTTTCGCTCAATAATCGGCTCATCATTCTGATCGCTGCCGTCGGTCTGTTCGTTTACGGTACGCTCCAGTCGATGAAACTCCCGATCGAAGTCATTCCGGACATCAGCCGACCGCGGGTCACCATCATGACGGAGTGTCCCGGCATGGCTCCGGAAGAGGTCGAGACGCAGATCACCATCCCGCTGGAAACGTACCTGAACGGCGCGCGTGACATTCAGACGATCCGGAGTTCCTCATCTACGGGACTTTCGGTCATCATCATCGAGTTTGACTGGCACATGGAGCCTCTGGACTGCCGGCAGATCGTGGATGAGCGCATCCAGCTGGCCTCGGAGATCCTTCCGGAAGGAGCGGCTCCGCGCATGACTCCGGCGACGTCGATGCTCGCGCAGCTGATGTTTCTGACGCTCTGGGACGAGTCGGGAGAAATGGATCCGATGGAACTGCGCACGATCGGCGACTGGACGATCCGGAAACAGCTTCTGGAACTGCCCGGAATCGCGGAGATCCTCGTCATCGGCGGCGACGTGAAGCAGTTTCAGATCCAGGCGGATCCGGATGCGATGAAGCGCTACGGCGTGACTCTAGAGATGGTGGAAACGGCGATCTCCGAGAGCAACCGGAACGTGACGGGCGGTTTCCTGACGCGGCAGGGACCGGATCAGATCCTCGTGCGGTCTCTCGGCCGGGTGGATGATCCGGACGATGAAAAGAAACTGGAAGCGCTGAGGAAACTGGTCGTGAGTTCGGCAACGGATCCTCCAGTCCTTCTTGCCCAAGTCGCGCAAGTCCGCTGTGCGCCGGCCGTGAAGGTCGGTTCGGCTGGGGCGTATGTGCGCCGGGATGATGATTCCGTTTTTTCCGGTCCCGCAGTGGTCCTGACGGTGGAAAAGCAGCTGGGGGCCGACACGCGGGAACTTTCCGGACGGATCCTGGAAAAAGCGCAGCAGATCGAGAAAACGCTCCAGCTGAAGCATCCCGGTATCCGCATCGCGCCGCTTTACCAGCAGCAGACGTTCATCGACCTGGCGTTTCAGAACGTTTTGGAAGCTCTTTGGGTCGGTGCGCTTCTGGTGCTCGTGATCCTTGCGCTTTTTCTGATGGATCTGCGCGTCACCTTCATCACGATCTTGGCGATGCCGCTTTCTGTCCTGATCGCGTGCCTGGTCTTCGCATGGTTCGGGCTCTCGATCAACACGATGACCCTTGGCGGTCTTGCGGTCGCGATCGGCGAGCTGGTCGACGATGCCATCGTGGACGTTGAGAACATTTTCCGCCGTCTGCGTGAAAATTTCCGTCTTCCGGAGGCGGAACGAAAAAGCGTGATCCGGGTCGTTTACGATGCGAGCACGGAGATCCGAAACTCGATCGTGTACGGCACGATGATCGTCGTGCTGGTCTTCTTCCCGATCTTTTTCCTTCCGGGGATGGAAGGACGGCTTTTCTCGCCGCTCGGACTGGCGTACGTCCTCTCGATCCTTTCGTCGCTGGCTGTCTCGCTGACGCTGACGCCGGTGCTTACGTTTTTCCTCCTTCCTTCCAGTGCGCGGAAAAGCAGTGAAAAGGACGGTCTGATCCTCCGTCTGGCGAAGTATCTTGCGGGGTGCGCGATCCGCGTGAGTCTTGCATTTCCGAAGCTGATCCTGACGCTTGCGTTCGTGTCGGTCCTCTTTTTCGGATGGATCTTCCTGAGGATGGAGCGGGATTTCGTTCCGCCGTTCAATGAAGGCGCACCGCAGGTGAACGTGACGCTTGCACCGGGAAAGTCGCTGGAAACGAGCGAAGCGTACGGCGACGCGATCGCGGCGCAGCTTTTTCAGATCGAGGGCGTTCTTTCGGTCGTTCGGAAAACGGGACGTGCGGAGCTTGACGAGCACGCGGTCCCCGTGAATCAGTCGGAGATGCTCTGCACGCTGGATCTGAATTCCGAGCGCGGCATCGACGAGATCTTCAACGATATCGACCAGATCCTGACGCAGTCCGACACGCCGGGTGCTGTGAGTTTCTACGATCAGCCGCTTCAGCACGCGATCTCGCACTTGCGGACGGGAAGCAGCTCCACGATCGCCGTCAAGATCCGTGGTCCGGAGATGCAGACGCTGCGTCAGAGGGCGAATCGGATCCAGTCGCTCATTTCCGGGATCCCGGGGATCGGTTCCGTCCGCATCGATCCGGTCCAGATCGACATTCCGCAGCTTCAGATCACGCTGGATCGGGATGCTTTGGCGGTCTACGGTCTGACTCCGGAGGCGGTGAACCGGACGGTGGAGATCGCGATGCAGGGGGTGGAAGCGTCCCAGATCCTTGACGGAGAGAAGAAATTCGACATTCTGCTCCGTCTTGCCGAGACGTACCGCGAGGATGTTGAGTCGCTCCGTCAGCTTCCGATCCAGCTTCCATCCGGCAGTTTGATCCCGCTTTGCGAAGTCGCGCATATCGCGGAGGCGAAAGGGCCTGCGAGCATCAGTCATGAGGCGTGCCGGGCGCAGATCACTGTTCAGGCTAGTCCGAGAAACCGTGGTGCTGTGGACATTAAAAACGACATTGAAACGGCTCTGGAACCGCATTGGGGCGAGCTGACGGCCGGGGACGTTTCTGTGGAGTTGACCGGACTTTTCCAGAGCGAGCAGGAGTCGACGCGGCGTCTGCTTCTGCTTTCGGTCTTCTCGCTGGGGATGATCTTTTTGGTCCTTTACCGAATGTTCCACTCGGCAAACATCGCGCTCCAGATCATGTCGTCGCTTCCCATGGCACTCGTTGGCGCAGTCATCGCGATGATGCTGACCGGGCAAGATCGGTCCATCCCGAATCTCGTCGGCATGATCTCGCTGTGCGGGATCGCGTCGCGAAACGGTATTTTGCTCATCGATCACTACTTCCACCTCATGCGTTTTGAGGGAATGGAGTTCTCGCGTGAGCTGCTTCTGAGAGCGGGACGGGACCGTGTTGCGCCGGTCCTCATGACGGCAATGACCTCCGCGCTGGGACTCATCCCGCTGACTCTTTCGCCGGAAACGCCTGGCCGAGAGATCCTCTATCCGATCGCGACGGTCGTCGTGGGGGGACTCGTGACCTCGACGCTCATGGAATTCTTCGTCCGACCGGCACTCTTCTGGCTCTGTGCTCAGAATTCGGTCCGAAATTTGATGGAAAAGGGAATTTCTGAGGGGGAGGTCTTGAAATAATTTGCAGTTTGTGGTATACTGTGGGGTGCTCCAGAGTTGGCGGCACCGCATAGGGCGATCCGCAATTTGAAATTTTTTCGACTCCGGGACGGACGGACTCCCCATGCCCGTTTCGGAGGTTCGGCGCGGAAGGTCAGCTCCCCCTGGCCTTTCGCGTTTTTTTAGGCTCTTCCGGCATGGATCTTACCACTGAGTGCACAGAAAATGCACGGATACGCACTGAAAAGGAATGGGAAAAGGAATGGGAAAAGGAAGATTTTAGGAGAATGGAAAGGGAACGGAGCGTAGGATCATGCGCAATATTCGAATCAAAGTCGCGTACGACGGGTCCGATTTTCACGGCTGGCAGTATCAGCAGGGGAATGTGGTCCGGACGGTTCAGGGAGTGCTCGTTTCGGCGATGGAGCGAATGACGGGCGGGACGATGGAGGACGGAACGTTCCAGCTCCTCGGGAGCAGCCGAACGGACACCGGAGTGCATGCAGTCGGGCAGACGGCGTCTATTCGGACGGATCTGCGGATCCCGATCGAGTCGTTTTCCAAAGCGCTTAATGCGAATCTTCCGGGAGACGTTCTGGTACTGGATGCCGTTGAGGCGCCGGAAGATTTTCACCCCATTCGGGACACTGTGCGGAAACGCTACCGTTACCTGATCCAGGACGGTCCGTTTCCGGAACTTTTTCTTCGCCGTTACGCGTGGCGGATGGGAAAACTGACGGCCGTTCGGCTCGATGCAGACGCAATGGCGCAGGCGGCGCGGCATATGCTCGGAACGCACGATTTTGCGGCATTGGAAAACGTTGGTTCACCGCGAACGAGTTCCGTTCGGACGATCTTCGACATCTCGGTCCGGCGGGGGATCTCCGCGGATACGGCTCCGCTTTTTCTTCCGATGGTCGGAGCTCCGGAAGATTTCATCGTGATCGAAGTGGAAGCTGACGGCTTTCTTTACAATATGGTGCGCAATATCGCGGGGACGCTCATGGAAGTTGGACGCGGAACGCACCCTGCTGAATGGGTCGGGGAACTCATCGAGTCACGGGACCGGAGTCAGGCAGGACCGACGGCGCCTCCGCAGGGTCTCTATCTGCTTTGGATCCGTTTTCTGGGAGATGATGCGTAGATCTGGGGTCGGGCAAGGGAAAATCCGAAAATATTTCCAAGAAATTTAGTGAATTTTATCCAAAACCGGAACAATGTGATTGAAAAAAAAACAAAATCTGCTAAAATAAGGCTGAAGAAGAAAATTCAGAGGCTTGAGTGCACGGGGCCAGTGAGTTTTCGTGCGGGCCGTCAGTACCGGAAGCAGAAACGGAGACTGCGGCTGGAAGCAGGAAGAACGGACCGCCTTTCGAAGTTCGAAGAGTGGGCCTTTCGCTCGGAAACGAAAATTCCGGAGCGAAGCGTATCTGAAATGATGCCGGGGGCAGTTTCGGAAGATACGATATAATGGGAGAGTGTATGGCACAAAGCGTGATAGGTGCATTTGAGATCCAGAAATGCGTTTGCGTTGGGGCCAAGACTCAGCTTTTTCGCGGTAAAAACGATCAGCTGGGGATCCAAGTGGCGATGAAGATGCCGCGGGATGAATTGCGCCAGGACCGCAGGGTCCTCGCTATGCTTCATCATGAATATAGTATCGGACGCGAGATCCATCATCCTAAAATCGTGGAGATGTTTGACCTTGTGAGTGAGCACGGGCAATCGGCACTGATCACCGAGTGGCTTTCCGGGACACCGCTTTCGGACATTTTGCGTGAGGGGCTGGACGCATATGCGTGGCGAGTCCCGCAGATCGTGCAGGATATGACGGAATCCGTCGCCTTTTTCAATTCCATCGGCTGGGTCCATCAGTCGCTTGCGCCGGATGTTTTTGTCGTTGACTTGGAAACGAACGAGACGAAACTGGTCGAGTTTCCTTTTGCTCGAAAAAACCGAGGCCTTGGTGCGTACTTCCGCAAGGCGGAACATTTTTCGAATCAAGGACGTTTTTTTTCTCCGGAGCTCATCTGCGGCGAAAAAACGGACTCCCGTTCCGACGCTTACACTTTGGCCTGTATTTTTTTCGAACTGGTGACGGGGGCGCCTCCCTATCCAGGACCAACGTTCAGTCATCTGGTCCACCAGCATTTGAATCTCCCGGTGCCTGCCGCCGATTCGCTGAATCCGATGGTGACGCCGGAGTTCGCGAAGCTCCTGCGTAAAACGATGGCAAAACTGCCGGCAGAGCGGCCTGTATCGATGACGGAATTCCAGAATTCGCTGAAGGAGATCCGGATCTTCAAGCGTCAGCCGCAGCGTCCGCAGTGATTGCAAGCCGTACGGTGACAGAAAGCTATGCAGTGACTGGCTTTTTCCGGTTTGGAGCATTGGTGTGGATCGAGATCTTCTCGGTCGTGCGGCCGGATCACATTTCCCTTTTCCCTTTACGAAACACGATATGGATATTCAACTTTCATTTGAGCAGCCGATTTATGAACTGGAGAACCGATTGGAAGAAATGGAGAAAAACTCCGGAGATTCCAGTGAGATCAAAGAGTCGATCAAGCGGCTGCGCAAGGAACTGGTTGATTTAAAACGCAGTATTTACCAAAACCTTCAGCCGTGGGAAACTGTGGAAGTCTCCCGGCATCCAAACCGTCCGCAGACGAGTGACTATCTGAATTTCGCTTTCGACGAATTCGTCGAACTGCACGGCGACCATTTTTTCGGCGATGACCGGGCCATCCTGACCGGCTGGGCGAAGCTTGATGGGATGCGGTGTATGGTCGTGGGGCATCAGAAGGGAAAAAATCTTGCGGAACGGACTGACTGTCACTATGGCTGTGCGGAACCGGAAGGCTACCGAAAAGCGATCCAGAAAATGCGAATGGCCGCAAAATACGGACTCCCCATCATCTCGCTGATCGATACGCCCGGCGCGTGGCCTGGGATTGGTGCGGAAGAACGCGGGCAGGCTTGGGTCATTGCGCAGGGAATGTTTGAAATGTCCCGGCTGCGCACTCCGATCATCTGTGTCGTCATCGGCGAAGGAGGGTCCGGCGGCGCGATCGGCATTGGCGTTGGTGACCGCGTCGCGATACTGGAGCACGCTTACTATTCTGTCATCAGTCCGGAAGGCTGCGCCGGGATCCTTTGGAAGAGCAGGGAATTCCGACAGGAAGCGGCGAAGGAACTGCGTCTGACCTCCAAAGACCTGCATCGCTTAGGGATCGTGGACGCCGTCATCCCGGAGCCGCTCGGCGGCGCTCATCGCGATCCGCGTTTGATGGCTGGAAACCTCAAAAACTACCTCCGAACTTCACTCAAGGAACTCCAGAAGCTGCCGATAGACGCTCTGCTTGAGGCCCGTTACGAAAAATTCCGAAGTATCGGCGTATTTTGCGAGTAGAGCCGCTGTCTGGCCTCCGATCCGCCATTCAGATCCCGGCCCGATCCACTCCCGGCCCGATCCACTGCCCGGCCCGATCCACTGCCGGCCCGATCCACTGTCCGGCCCGATCGTAAACTGTATTTTGAGGGACGGAATTGGCCTGGATCGGGGAGCGAGATCGATTGGATCGATTTGATCGATTTTTGTTTTTTTGATTTCCTTAAAAGCCTCCCGCCTGCGCCATATTCGGCACAAGCACCAGCAAATTCCAGCTAACAGCTAAATTTCAGCTAAGTCCCTAATGGAGAGTGTTCATGAGTAATAATGAAATGCAGGATCCCCAGTTCGCACAGTTTAGCACGGATCTGGAGAGAGTCGAAAATGTGGAAGTTTGTGCCGAAGGCAAACAGAAAGAAGATGCTCCGCGCGGGCACGGTCTTTTGATCTTCCTTTTGGGAATTTTGGGGATCGTGACGGCATTCGTCCTCTGGGTCAATCTCACGCAGCCGAAATGGTTCCTGGAATGGCGGGATGCGACGCTTGCTGATTTGAATATTCAGAATCCCTTCACGGCAGGCGGCGATGAAACGCTGCTCGATCCGGACGCGATCCCGCAGGAAGTCAAAGATGCCGATGCGCAGATCTGCGCCCAGCTTGACGCAATGAATATCCTCGTGATCCGCGACTCGCTTACCCGGTTGGGAAGTGTCGTGCATCTGAGCAGTGAAAACAATTCGGACGAAGCCATGGCCTTGGTCGGCAAGTTGACCTACCTGAACACTTTGAATGCCGTCGAAGCCAACGTAACGGATGCGCAGACGGCCAACTGGGGCTCACTGACGCGTTTGACTTCTCTGAATGTCCAGAATAATCCGATCACTTCCGCGTCGCTGCCGAATATCGCGAAAATGGTGAATATTGACGGCCTGTATCTGGAAGGGACTGACATTTCCGGAGAAAATTTGGAAATGCTGACGGCTCTTTCCCACGTCAAGATCATGAATGTTGGCGGGACGAAACTCACGGATGATGATACGAAAGTCCTCGGGAAGATGACTTCTCTGCATTGGCTGCTTATAAAGGATCTTGGTCTGACGGATGCGTGTCTTTCCAATTTCCTGGATATGCCGAATCTGAAAACGCTGACGATCCGGGAAGGTAACCAAATTACGGATGAGGCAGCAAAGAAATTCATGAAGGATTACATGGCGAAACACGGTACGGAAGTGACTGTGGACTGAGTTTGGTGCTGGTCCAGCCGGAAACTGCGTGCCGATTTCACCACTGAAAACACGGAAGAGGCACGAAGTCACACCATGGAGAAGATGGACTATTTTCAGCCCTGGACGAAAACTCTTGGTCCAGGGCGATTTTTTTAGGCTGTTTTGCTCGGATCTAGAAATCTTCAATGCGCTTTCGCGTCTCGGAAATATCTTGGTCGATCTGCTTCATGAGAGCATCGCGGTCCGGAAACGTTACGAGTTTACGCAGACGGGAATGAAAATCGATACTCAGGGTCTCTCCGTAAACGTCGCCGCAGAAATCCAAAAGATGGATCTCGACCTTCGTTTCCGTTTCTCCAAACGTCACATTCGGCCCAATATGAACGGCAGCGGGACAGGAAATGCCATTTTCTAAAATTGCTCGGCAGGCATAGACGCCATGGCCGGGAATAAGAGTCTGGATCTCTCCCAAATTTGCTGTTGGAAAACCGAGAGTTCGTCCTCGTGCTTCTCCGTGAATGACCGTTCCGGTGAGCCGGTATGGGGCCGTCAGCAGCGTATTGGCGTTCGTAATGTTTCCCAAGGAGATCATTTCACGGATCCTTGAACTGGAAACGGGGCTGCCGTTGATCTCAAGTAAAGTTTCAACGACTTTCATTTGGCGTCCCGAATCTGTACAAAGACGTTCAAGAAGCCGAGTGTTGCCCATGCGTCCTCTTCCAAAATGAAAATTTGGACCTTCGACGACGACGGCTGCGTCAAGAAAATCGACGATGACTTTCTGAAAGAACGTCTCAGGAGACCAGGAAAGGATCTTCTCTGTTGGTGCAAAAATGACGGTCTCAATACCAAGTGCGCGAAGCAGTTCTTCCTGACGCGCCAGCGAAGTGAGCCTTTGCGGAGCGTCTGAAGGATTCAGGATCTGACGCGGATGCCGTGCAAATGTGAAGACGGTCAAAGGGAGACCATGAGCTTTCATGCAGCGAATGATCTCGGCGTGACCGTGATGCACGCCGTCAAAATTTCCCACCGTCACGGCTCCGCGTCGAAACTGTTCTGGGAGCTGATCTGAATCTGGATTCCAAATTTTCATTGAAAAGGTCTCTTTGCCCCGTTTACTTCTCATCGTATACGACGATCGCATTTTGTGCCGTCCCGAAACTGGCATCCGTGAAGAGGATGATCCGTTCTCCCGGAGCGAGGAGTTCCTCTTTTTTCAGAAGTTCCAGCGCATATGTCATGATGTCTTTGGCTGTCTTCTTGGATCTAGGCAGTTCCATTGGAATGACACCCCAGTCAAGACACATTTTTTGCAGTGTATCGCGGGATGGAGTCAGTGCGATGATCCGCGTCGGGCAGCGGTTCGCGGAAAGACATCGGGCACTTTCACCGTTAGAGGTGGCCGTGACGATGAATTTTGCGGCCAGTTCTTCTGCCAGATCGCAGACATTGCGTGCCATGATCTCCAAAACTGGGTCGAACGGTGACGTTTCCGGGATGAGCGTGAGACAGTCCGTTTCCAGCGTCTCTTCCGTTCCCAGTGCGATCCTGTGCATCATCTGGACCGTTTCGACCGGGAATTCACCAACCGCACTTTCGCCGGAGAGCATGCAGGCATCCGTTCCGTCCAGAATGGCGTTTGCCACATCGGAAACTTCCGCGCGGGTCGGCAGATTCGTATGCGTCATGGATTCCAGCATCTGCGTCGCGACGATCACCGGCCGGCGATACGCACGGCAAATCTGAATGATCTCTTTCTGAAGGACTGCGACGCGCGCAATGTCTGTCTCAACGCCAAGGTCTCCGCGGGCGACCATGACGGCATCGGTCTCTTTTACGATTTCGGAAAGCTCTTCCAAAGCCTCCGGTTTCTCGATCTTCGCGACGACCTGCGTCGTGCCGCCGTTTTCTGCGATGAGATTTTTCAGGTCCGTGATCTCAAACGCGTGCCGAACGAAACTCAGACCGAGAAAATCTACCCCGTTTTTCGCGGCCCAAGCTGCGTTGCTCCGGTCGATCTCCAGCATGGCGGGGATACTGAGCTTCACACCGGGAAGATTGACTCCCTGGCGGCTTCGGACCGTTCCGCCGTCAAGAACACTGCATTTGGCCCATTGATTTTTCTTAGCCGAAACTTGCGAGACCGTTAATTCGACCGTTCCGTCTGCCAGAACGATTCGGTCTCCAGCACGCAGTTCATTCACCAGAGGCTCGTAAGTGCACGTGACGTACGGAATACCGGCTAATTCTGGACTCGCCGCGGCTTTTTCGAGAAACTTTTGAGAGACGAACGCCATTTCCGAGCCGCTTTCAAGCGTCAGCTCGCCATTTTCCAGCTCGCCCAAACGGATCTTCGGGCCGGCAAGGTCCATGAGGATCCCAACGGGAAGACCGATTTTCTTCGAGACGCTTCGGATCCGTTTCACCATGACAGCAAATCGGTCCTGCGTGCCGTGAGCTGCGTTGATCCGGAAAATGTCTACGCCCGCGATGATCAGTTTTTCGAGCATTTCTTCCGAATCAGAAGCCGGTCCAAGCGTTGCGACGATCTTTGTGCGGCTCGGACGTTCCAAAAGTGACTTGACTGCTGCGTTCATGCGGCGTTTCCTTCTTCTGTGTATTTCACGAAACTGAAAATTTTACGAAACTGAAAATTTTACGAGCGTACGCAGAAACCGGAAGGGTGATCACACGGTATGCGGAAATTTCACGTTCAAGTCCTTGGAGAACTTGCGGTTTCGCGATTTTTGATGTTTGGGAAAGTTCCTTTTAAATGGCACGTACGGAAAGAAACTGCAGATCGGGTTGGAACTGCACATTCTTTCCGCCGTGTGTGTTTTGAAACTCTCTGGCCTCGCGGATCGAAAGCTCCGGATCGGAGAAAGATGCCCGAGGACGGAGTTTGTTCAAAAATTTACTCTTCCACCCACTCTTCCATGTAGCGCGCAAGGCTGTGGAGGCCTTTGCCGAGGCGCAGCGGACGCTGGTAGGCACGAAGTTTCGCCATGTTGATCAGGTCTTCAAACGGACGGAATTCAAGTTCCATTTCTTTTCCAACAGAGACCATCACTCCGTTCATGCTGTTTTCCACGAGGGAAACGTACGCACCAGTACCGAGCTGGCTGCCCATGATGACGTCGAAACCCGTCGGCGGCTGGCAGCGGACTTCGTAACCGAACTGGAGACCGACGAACTTCATTTTGCCGTAGCCGCGCTTCGCCATTTCGTCAGCGACCAGACGGCCGAGACGGGAGCTGAACTTCAGCTGCGAAACGGGGTAGTGGCCGAACGTGTCCGGTTTCAGGCTGCGGTATTCGTCGTCGGAGATGCAGCATTTGATCTCGGAGAGGGGCAGGTATTCGCCAATACCTTCCGCGACGCAGATGACGCCGCATTTTTTGCCGAGCTTGATGCGTTTTTCAACGGTATCCGCGATACGGCCGATGAGTTTGTCGAACAGGACGATCTCGCGTTTCTTCGCATTGCCGTTTTCGTCAACGAGCAGTTCGCCGGTCTGCGGGCTGTAGGAGTCTTCCGTTCCCATCAGTTCCGGTTCGTTGATGACGTCTTCCAGACCGATGCACAGCGAAGCTTCGCCGGCAATGGCGGAACCGTAGGAAAGCCACGCGGCTTTGCGTCCCATGAGCTGGGCGACGTAGTAGCAGTTGGTTGCCGTAGCGTCGAAGAGGAGGTTGCGCAGCTGACGGGCCATGAGGTCAACGGCCGTGAAGAAACCGAAGGTGAAGTCGATGCCTTCGTAGTCATTGTCGATCGTTTTCGGCAGGTGGATGACGCGGATCTTTTTCGCGTCGGCGCCGAACGTATCCTGATAGAGCTTGAATTTCGCGGCAGTCGTAAGCGTGTCGTCGCCGCCAATGGAGATCAGGACGTCGATGCCCAGGGAGCAGAGTGCGTCGTAGACCGTCTTCATCGGTGCAGTGGCTTCGGCATTGGTGAGGTCTTCCGGTTTGCTCATCGCTTTGCCCGGGTTGGCTCGTGCGGAACCGATGATGATCCCGCCTTCCGTGCGGCGGCCTTCCAGATTCATTTTGTCCAGACGCAGGTAGGCGACGCCTTCCGCGAGCACATCACCCGCTTTGTAGTCGACCAGGTGCGTGTAGCCGTTCAGGAAACCGTAAACTTCGATACCAGCGCGGCGGAAGCAGTCCGCGGCGGAGCAAATGACGGCGTTAGCTGACGGAGCGGGACCGCCGGAGAAAAGGATACCGACTTTTTTGATGTCAGTTTTCACGAGTTGAGGACTTTTCAGAGACATTTTGACTCCAATCTGAAAAAATGAAAACACTTTCAAAATCCGGCACAAAACTCCCGCCGGAAACTAAAATCTTGTTCATTATACCATATTTGCCGAAAAAAAACAGGGGGCACGGTGAATTTTCTTTAAAAAACTCCGCAGCCATTCCTGTTTTTTCTGGAAATTGTGTTTTGGGGGAAGTCCGTTTCGAGCCGCCTTCCGTTAAATGTATTCAGACCATGGATTGGCGCGGGCTGCTTTTTCCGGGAGTCCAAGTGCCGTAAAGCAGAGAACGTCCATCGGCGAGGCTGACGAAATGCGTGCGTACGGGATCGCGCGGTCCGCACAGTATTTCTGAACGTCTGCAAGGTACGCATCGTAAAGCCGCTGATAGACGGCCAGATCACGCTCCGTAAGGGTGATCGTTTGACGGTAACCGCGGCATTCATCGCAGATGTCTACGTCTCCGACGAAATTCTCAGCCCGGTCTGTCGGGTCCGTCAGATGGATCAGCCGGCAGGAAAAACCCGCCCGCTGAAGCCGATCCAGCCCGATCTCAAAATCTTTGCGAAATGAATCCGACTCACCAAAGCAGTCGCTCAGGATGTACAGCTCGCCCGGCTTGCGATTCTGGGAGAGGAACGCGTGGGCGGTGAATTCAAAATTCACGAGATCTGGCGTCTCGGAAAACGGCGTTTCTTCCAGGAATCGAAGGAATCGGCCGCACTTTTGCGGGTGAGTCAGGAGCGGAAAAAGCGTGAGATCCGGCGTGAATGCGCCAAATTCCAAAGACGCACCCGATCCTAGGATCCCC
Source organism: Planctomycetaceae bacterium (assembly GCA_015062085.1). The sequence continues at coordinate 27,521 of SUVI01000011.1, read as the reverse complement.
GCTGCGAGAACTGCCGCTGCACGTTTGGCCGCCAAGAGTTTTTCCGGACGGAAACTCATGCCGAACGATGTGTCGAGAAGCAGGTACGCTTTACGCCGAGCCGTTCCCGCATAGACGCGCACGCGCAGTTCGTCGTGGCGTGCGCAGATGCCCCAGTCGATCCTCCGGGGGTCGTCGCCCGTCGTGTAGTCGCGCAGTCCCGTCCATTCCGTTCCGCCGGCGGGGAGCGTTTCTGGGCGGAATGCGAGGATCCCGCCGCCACATCGCAGTGCCGTTCGGACGCTGACCTTCAGCTGTCTCTCAAGCTCCGGAGTGAAGATCGATGTCATGAGTTTTCCTTTCATGCCGTAAACTTCGCTGATTCGCAGATCGTACGGATCTGCAGATCACTTGCCGATGAGCTGCGTCAGGATCTCGTCTTTGGAGATCCCTTCCGCTTCGCCGCGGAAATTTAGGAAGATCCTGTGACGAAGGACGGGCAATGCGAGTTTTAGGAGGTCGTTTTTCGTGACGTCAGGCCGAGCCTCCACCGCTGCGGAGAATTTTGCCGCCAAAACGAGCGCCTGCACGCCGCGCGGCCCGATCCCGTAGCGGACGTAGTCTTTCACTGCGGAAACTGCGGTTTTTCCCGTCGGCTGCGAGGCGTCCAGAAGCGAAACGCACCAGCGGCAGAGGTCGTCGGAGATCGAGACGTTTCGGATGATGTCGCGCATTTTCAGGATCCGTTTGCCGTCCATGACGCTGCGCAGTACCGGAAGCTGTGAACCGGTGGAACGCTGAAGAATGACGGCCATTTCGTCCGGTTTCGGCATGGAAGTTTTCGTCTGGAAAAGGAACCGGTCCACCTGCGCCTCGGGAAGCGGGTAGGTGCCTTCCTGTTCCAGCGGATTCTGTGTCGCGACGATCATGAACGGATCCGGAAGTGCAAAATTTTCCGTCGAGACCGTGACGGATCCCTGCTCCATCGCTTCCAGCATCGCGGACTGAGTGCGCGGCGTCGTTCGATTGATCTGGTCTGCGAGGACGATGCTTGCGAAAAGCGGGCCTTTCTGGAATTCAAAGGCACGGCGTCCCTGCGCGGTCTCCATGATGACGTACGTACCGATGATGTCCGTCGGCATCAGGTCCGGCGTGCACTGGATCCGGCTTGAAGAAAGCGTCGCGATCTCCGCCAGAGAATTGCCCAAATGCGTCTTTCCGGTGCCGGGAAGCCCCTCGATCAGAACGTGTCCGCCGAGGATCAGCGCCGCTAGCGACGTGCGGACTGCTTCACTCTGTCCCACGACCGCTTTTTGAAGTTCATGTTCCAGTTTTTCAAAATCAGCCGCTACGCCCTGCAGAAGCTGAGTCATTTCCTCTCGCGTGTATGCCATGCTCTGAAACTCCTTAAAATTTGGAATTTTCCTGTTTTGTTTCGTTTGATTTTTGTGTTTATTGAGGAACCGGCTCTTTTTTGGTTTGATTCAGCTCTTTCATTCCAAGAGCGCTCGCAGTCCAGAGGCGGCCGGACCACCCCTGGATGCTCAAGTTCCCGCTTGGGGATGCTTTTTAGCTGGGGGTGTTTTTTATTCCGGCGCGTCTTCGGAAACCGGTTTCGGCGGAGCGACCGGTCCGAGGAAACTGTGGAAATTATCGTGCCCGAGCTTCGGCCATCCAGCTTCGCACAGCTCTTCCGATTCGCATCGGACCGCGACCAGAACGTCGTCATCCAGTGCGAACGTCAGGAGTTTCGGAGCCGCGATGGTTCCGGCAGAACGGATCCCAGCTTCGAATTTTGCAGACCATTTCTTGTCGCCGTGGGAATTCAGCGCGTAGAGCCATCCGGAATTGTCGCCGAAGTAGATCGTTCCGTCATCGCCGATGCACGGCGTGGATTCGATCATGTCGTCGGTTTCGAACTGCCAGCGGATCTTGTGCGAGACGCCGTCCACACAGACGAGGTAGCCGCAGTTTCCCTGGCGCGTCGACATACTGGCGCCGACGTAAATGTTTCCATTGGCGTCGATGACCGGAGAACCGAGAAGCTGCCCCGGCATGTACGCAGTCCAAGCGACTTCACCGGTGGAGTGGAACCCCATGAGTTTTTCTGCTCGGGTCGCGACGACGATGATCCCGTCCGCACCGATCGCCGGGGAGGAATTGAGGAAACCGCCTGCGTATCCTACTTCCTTGCTCTGGTCCCAGAGAAGACGTCCTCCCGCATCGTCGAGATCAATGGCGAAAAGGTAACCGTCTTCGGAGCCGATGTAAAGCACGCTGCCCGCGATGACGCCGGCAGAATCGAGCTTGGCGCGGGTGCGGAAGTACGGACGGGCATCTTTTTGGCCCTGCGAATTCACGCGGATCAGGCCGCCATTGTATCCGCTGATGAGCGTGTTGCCCCATCCGTCCACGATTGGAGCCGCATATCCGAGCGGTTCGCCGACCTGGACCGGACGGTAGGACTGTTTTCCGTCTTTCGTTACCATGTGCAGGTAGCCGTCCATTGCGTGGAGGTGGTAATCGCCATGCTGGTCCACTACGACGGGTCCTGGAACGTGAGACTGGATCATGTACTCCCAGACGACTTCCGGTTCAGGCCGCGTGATGTCCAGACAGAAAAGTTTTCCTTGGGAAACGAGTACCAGACGTCCTTTTTCGTCCACGACCGGCGCATTGCGCATCGGACGCGCATCGCACGTGAAAGGCGGCTGTTCCGGAAAGCCCCAGAAGCAGCGTTCCGGACGGTCGATCTCCGGACGGATCTGCGGACGCGGTTCCGGCGCACGGTAACGCGGACGTTCTGCCTGAGCGCTGGCTGCTGGTCTGTGCGGGACTTGACGGACGCGGATCCCGCGCTGTTCCGGAGCGGCTGCCGGTTTCTGATCGGAGGGAGCTGCCGGACGCTGGACTGGACGCTGCTGGACCTGAGCCATGGGGCGTTTTTGCGGAGCAGCCGTTGGACGCTGTACCGGAGCACCTGCAGGCCGAGGAGCCGTTGGAGAACCTGATGCCGGAGCACTTCCAGCCGGACGCGGGATGGGTTTCGTGCCCGGTTTCTGTATGGGTCTTGGGGCCGCTTGCGGGCCGGGTGCCGGAACGGGTTTGGGATCCGAAGATGCCGGCTGCACAGGAGCCTGCGGCGGGAGATTCTGCTGAACGGGCGGTTGAGCCTGAACGGGCGGTTGAGCCTGAACGGGCGGTTGAGCCTGAACGGGCGGGGCAATTGGTTCCGGAGCCGATTGCTGTGCCGGTGCTGAAGCCGAAATCTGGGGACCTGCTGTATTTTGCGGAACGGAAGGCGCCGCCTGCTGCGGGAGCGTTTGGCTTGCTGTGCCAGGCTGCATTCCGGGCATTCCCGCGTTCATGTTCTGCATCGGAGCCGTACCCTGCGGAGAGACCTGTCCTATCTGCGGATCCTGCGGCATCTGCGCGTTCATCCCCTGCTGCTGGAAACCCGCCTGCGGAGTCTGCGGCATCTGCGCGTTCATCCCCTGCTGCTGGAAACCTGCCTGCGGAGTCTGCGGCATCTGTGCGTTCATTCCCTGCTGCTGGAAACCCGCCTGCGGAGTCTGCGGCATCTGTGCGTTCATTCCCTGCTGCTGGAAACCTGCCTGCGGAGTCTGCTGCATCTGTGCGTTCATTCCCTGCTGCTGGAAACCTGCCTGCGGATTTTGCGGCATCTGCGCGTTCATTCCCTGCGGACTAAAGTTTCCGCCCTGCTGCGGGTAGGCGTTTCCCATTCCCTGCGGAGCAGCGCCAAATCCAGGACGCTGGAAGTTTCCGTTCATCTGGCCGTTCATGGACGGATTTCCCCCCATCACATTGCCAAAAGCGTTCTGCTGCTGGAAACCGCTGCCCATCCGGTTCATGGTATTGCCAGGCATCGCGCCATTCTGCATCGAACCGGCCGGCATTCCTCCCATTCGCCCCGGAACAGCTCCTCCCGGTACTGCCCCACCCGGCATTCCTCCCATTCGGCCGGGCATCGCACCGTTTCCAGGCATTGCGCCGCCGTAAGGGACCGAAGGATTCGGACGCTGGAAACCGGCATTCATTCCGCCCTGCTGTCCGAAAGCGTTTTGCTGCTGGAAACCGCCGTTCATTCCTCCCTGCTGGAAATTCCCGCCCTGGGGTTGGTAAGAGTTTTGCTGAAATCCGCCTTGCGGAGCGGCAAATCCTCCCTGCGGCTGAAATCCGCCGTTCATTCCCGGCTGCTGCGGTCGGAAAGCGCCCTGCTGCGGCATACCGTAGGCTCCATTTCCGCTGTCTCCTAGTGCGCGAAAAAGTCCAATTCCCTGCGACCCGCACTGCGGGCAGCGAAACGGTTCGGTGGGCTGCGTCAGCGTGCAGCCGCATTTTGTGCATTGAAATGTCTTCATCTCTGATCCGTTTTATCGTAAAGTTCTGTTTTTTTGGTTTGATTTTTGTGTTTCGTGCGTGCAGGAACTCCCCAATGCCGAAGCCGACGGTTTCTGCGTGCTCACGATTCAGAAGCCTGGAAATTGATCCATCAGTCCCGGCGGTAATCCGAGCGACTGACCAAGATCGTGTTTTCCCTGTTCTTCGGCAGAACGGATCTGGTTCGTGACGCTCACGAGGGCCGCGAAGATGATTTTTTCCAGAATTTCTGCCTCTTCTTCACCGAAAAGTTCCGGATCGCACTTCACCGAGACTGGTGCGTATCTGCCTGTCATGGAAATGCGGATCGCGTCATCTTCATCCGATCCCGTAAAGGTCGAGTTCTGCATCGTTTCACGCATGGAGTGGACCTGAGACTGCAGGGACTGTGCCCGAGCCATCAAATCTCCAAAATTCAAACTGCTGAAATCCATTTTTTTTGAAATTTCCCTTTCATGTATCGTTTTGCTTTACTGTGTTCGGTTGCCGTTTTTTACTGTTTTTACCGTTTTTTACCGAGTTCGAGCGAGTTTGAGCGAGTTTGACTGCCCAGCGGATCCGGTTTTTTTGCGATGAAAATTGGAACGCGGGAACCGGCTGCGGCTATCTCTGCGTGAACGGCAGGCTGTGTGTGTTTTTCTGCCGCCTGCCGTTCATGCGGTCTTTTCGCCGAAAGTGTCTTTTCGCCGAAAGTGTCTTTTCGCCGAAAGTGTCTTTTCGCCGAAACGCGCGCTACTGAACGTCTACCAGTGCCTTGGAGTAAACGGAGCCGTTTCCGCGAAGGATGACCCACCCCATGACCTGCGTGACAGTCACGCCGCGCAAGGCGGAATTGTGGCGTGCGGAATCAAAACGCTGTCCTGGATGCACCAGTTCGATCCGGTTCTGGAGTCCTGCACTTTCGCAGAGCCACTGCGCCCAGCGTGCGACGGAGTCTTCAAACTGTTCCAGATCGCTTTCCGGAAGTGAGTTGACCAATCGGTAAAGCGCCTCGCCGAGATCTTTGAGCAAAAGGACCATTTTTTCGGGAGTTGACGACTGGAACATCATCAGGATCCCGCCCAGATACGAGCAAACGGCATCATGTGCCAAGATCCCCTGAAGAACGTACTGGCGCACATTCTGGATCGACGGTTCCAATGCCATTTCGCCGAAGACCGCTTTGTCCAGCTGCTCCATCGTGCCGCCGGAACGGGAGTTCCTCATCGGAGCAGAGGGGGCGGGCATGGCAGAGCGGCTGGCTGCCGGATCTTCAGTGACGGACTCAGGAGCCGTGATGGAGTCGTCTGCGAAAGAAGCATTCTGCGTCCCAGCCTGAACGGCAGAAGCAGCGCCCTGCATCATTTCCGTTCCGGGATCCGAGGCGTTTCCAGCAGCGGCCATTTCACCATTTCCAGCCATTGCGGAAGCATTTCCAGCGGCCATTTCCGGCGAAATACCGGAAAAAACGGCTGGAGTTCCCTTCAAAAGAAGTTCCAGATGCTCAAAACGCTGCATGAGCGCCGGGAGCATCTGCTGGTCCATGAATTGGCCCAGCATGTTCAGTCGGTCCAGGATCACCGGGAAGTGCTGCGCCATTTGATGCAGTTCTCCCGCCAGTGCCGGATTGCCGGAAAGAGACGGAAATGCTTCCGTCGCCGATCCCTCCGAGGGAACTTTCACGACTTTTTCGGCATGCAGTGTTCCGCAGTTTCCCGACCTCATTCGTTCCTGAACGTCCGCTTCCCGCGCCAGTAGGTACTGCGCGATCTGAGACTGTGAGTCCGCGATCGCCTGGTAAAGTGCCGCTAAGGAAACCGTTTCGGACACTCTGCCGGAAGAAACACTTCCGGCCGGTTTTCCGGACTGGATCTCAGCATTCGCTCCCGCTTGACGCTCTGGTGCGGCCGCTGCGGGAGACGGAGTTTGTGCGTTTTCCGGTTTTCTCGTCAAAAAAGACATCGTGTTCTCCTTTCACATTGGGATCAGATCGCGCCGCCAAGCTCGATATTGTCCAGTCCTCCGGTGTCGAGATAGTAGCGTTCGTCGGCAAGCGTACGCCAGTTGAAGAAGACGTTTTCGCCGAGGACCGCATCTTCACCCGCCACGACACCGCTGACGGAATCGACTTCCAGATTTTCGTCGCGCCCGGCTTCCGCTTTGTGGCGCTTGATCTTGATCGAAACGTCCGTACGTCCAATTCTGTCGCCGACGTCCATTTTGATGACGTAGATCGGAGAGGCCTGCGCAGTTTCGATCGGACTCATCTTTCGGCCGATGATGACGCGCTGGGAACTCGTGCGGAATTCGATGATGTCTTCGCGCGTGTTTTCTTCCGCAGGCGAGAAGAGAATGCGTTCCGGACGGATCCCGCTCGTCGAATCGCTCATGACGCCCCAATAGTAGGAGTTTTCGTCCGTGCGTTCTTCCATTTCGAACTTGAACTGCGGCAGCATGCCGTTCGTGGCCATGAAGTTGATCGCAGCACCGACGACGACCGGACTTTTCGGGTCGATGATGATGCCCGGAAGACGGCCTTTTTCGTCTTGGTACGGATACCAGTTGCCCGCGTAGTGGTGGAACATCGGGACGATGCGCGACGGCGGGAGCGGCAGGTACATGCGGACCAGTTTCTGAATGAAACTGAGTTTCGACGGCTGGCCTGCAAGCAGAACGGCGTCGACTTGGTAGTCGATGCAGCGTTTGCAGAAGTCGAAGATCAGTTCGTCGAAGACTTCGATGACGACGTCCTCAAATTCCTGCGGATGGAAATAAAGTTCCATATCCTGCTGCAAATTGTAGTAGCCGGGGCCGCGCAGTTTGTCGAAGACGCGCTGAAGGGATTCCAAAATCGCCGGATCGATGATCTCCGGGTCCATGTGGTTTATCGGCTCGTCGGTGATCCCGTCAGTCGCCAGCGTGAGGTACTGCTGGGCGAGCGGAATGAAGAGCTGGTTCATCCACGTGATGCGCTGCGAGCGGAACTCGCGGTTACGCGGAACTTCCGGACCGAACATGAGCTTCACGTCTTCCTCGTCCATCGCGATCGTGTCGGCAAATGCCGGAATGATGATGCGCTCAAGGAGACGTTTCGCCAGCTGGTCGCCTGCCAGAGAGATGCCGTCCTGATGGAGGACTTTTCCGCGGATGCTGTCGTCGATCTTCGACTCGAAATTGTACTTCGCGATCATGAGGTCGGAGGTGCCGCCGCCGATGTCGATGCACGCAAGACGCACTTCGTGATTCTTTTCGCCAAATTCTTCTTTCGGCGCCGCACCGCGCATCGCGCCCATACGCCGGCGGGAAGCTGGTGAACCGAGCATCGGAGCTGCTGGAGCTTCTTCTTCCTTTTTCACTTCCGGATTGGAGCGTTCCTGATGGAGCGATTCAAACCAGATGCGCGGATCCTGTCCCAGAAGGCGCAGTTCGCTCCAAATGTAGGTCAGGTGCACCGCGCTTGCTTCGTCGATCGAGAGATTCAGAAGCGGCTTGACGTGCTGATGGCGGCCGAGGGTCATACTGAAGATCTCGATCGCTTTCTGGACCTGTTTTTCCAGTCGGTCTTTTTCTTCGGAGATCATGCCGCTGGGGTAGGTCAGCGTCAGAGTGCGGATCTCTCTCGCACGGCCAGCGTCGCCGGACTGCATTCGGTAGGCGATCGAGTTTACGTACGCGTACGCCTGTGCGAGCAGTTCGTAGATCGCGCCAGTCATGAGTGCACGCGGAGCATGACGCGGTTTCAGCGGGGTCTCCGGAGCGAAATCCTGCGGACGGACGCCGGTCTCCTTCAAAAGGAAGTCGTTGTCGTCTTCGTGGATGAATTTCAGGAGCGATCCGCGCAGTGTTCCGCAGTACGTCCGGCTCTGTTCGCGGTCGTACGGGTCCGCCATGTGCCAGTTCGCGCCTTCCAGCCAGCTTGCATCGTCGGCCCACAGGTAACGTTTCGGGGAGCTGACGCCCGTTCGGATGTCGTCATCCGTCGCGATGACCTGAAGGATGTCGTCCGCTTCCTTTCCCATTCGGACCATGGAGAAGTCCTCGAAAATGTCGGGACGGCGTGCGACTTCCACTTTGTTCGTCCGGACTTTGGAAGACGACTTTCCGAAACCGAACCAGCCGCGTTTTTCTCCGCCTTCGTCGATCTGCTGGTACTCGATCTTGCGCATCATCAGCGGCGGCAGGTACGGCGTATTGCACCAGTGGGATTTTGACGAGAACCAGCGGCTTTTGGGATTGCGCAGGTACTGTCCATCATCATCCCAGGCGTCCAGATGGTAACGGTTCATCAGCTCGAACGGGAGCATCTGGGGAGTCTGCGTCGTTTCGCCGACGACTTCCAGAAGGAGTGCGCCGGTCCGGCTGTTTCCAAAGTCGACCACCATGTGGACGTGCTTGGCGTCACCCGCGACTGCAGCGGACGGACGGATGCAGATCTCGGTCATCGGCACGCCGCGCAGAGGCTGACCATTGAGGTCCTGAATGTTTTCCAGATTGATGGTGTGGTCGCCAGTGAGGGCATTGGCGTCGCAAAAGTAGCCGATATCCGGGTCACCGCAGGTCGTGTCGACCGCCAGGTACAGTTTGGTCGTCGTTCCCTGAATGATCTGCCACTGAATGTACGGGAATTCCGTTGCCGTGGATTCTGCCGGCTGAGCATTACGTTTTTTGGAATTCTGGTCCTGCTCCTCCGCAAGTCCGCATTTTGTGCGCTGCCAGCCGTTGCCGATCTGGCTTACCGTGTAGCGCGCGCCGCCCTTGAGCGGAACGCAAATGACCTGAACTCCGGTGTTCGCGAAAAGAATGTGCATTTTGTCTCTCGTTTTCCGTAAATTTCTGATTCCTCATCGAATTTTCGCAAATTTTCGCAAAGTTTCCGCGTTGACGGAGCGTTTTGCGGGCGTCTCTTCGAAGAGGACGTCTGCGCGAAATTTGATGGCGATCTTTAAGGTTTTCTTAAATTGAAAATTTCGTTTTCTCGTACGCAGAGCCGCATTTTTACGGACTCTGCGTTTGGGGGGGCCTTGCGGCTTGAACGTCTACTGAACGTCTACTGAACGTCTACTGAACGCCTGAATGAACGTCGGATCAGTCTTTCATCTGGGCCAGGATGCGCTCAAACGGTTCCAGGATCTGGATCAGTTCGGCATTTCCCGGCGGGATCTGGATGTGGTCGCCTGCGCCGAGTGCCAGCGCTTCCGGAAGACGCTCGCACCACCGCTTCATGAACGTGGCCGTCTGACCGTAGTTCGCGTAGTAGTCCAGCGGTTTTTCGTGCGGTTCGCGTTCGTCTTCGTCAGCTTCGAGCTGCGGAGGTGCGATCGCTGCCTGCGTCGGACCGGGATTCATGACGTAGTCGTCGATGATCATCTTCACGTACTTGCGCCGAGCGTACCGGCGGGCTGCCTCGTCGCGCGTCTTCAGATTGCAGACCGGGTTCAGTTCGCCGAGCAGCGTGTCGATGCAGTGCGAGCTGGTCAGGTAATCGCGCAGGTAGCGCACGAACGTGTTCAGGTCGTCGCCAGAGAGCCACGGCGCACCGCGGTCGTTCGATTTCGTGTACTGCTCCCAGCGTTTCGGGACCTGCTTGGTCGCCCATTCATGAAGGAAGTCGCGCAGCGATTTCGGGATCGGGTCGCCGAAACGTTTCCCCGTGTCCGTGCAGTCTGCCAGCTGCCAGCTTTCGCCTTCCGGGACGGAAAGCGTTTCCTGGAGTGCGTAGACTCGTTCGTAGACGCGTTCCGGATCGTCCGTGAGCCAATTCACGACCTTTTCCGCGGCACGTACACGTTTTTCTCGGTCCACGTTTGCATCGGGGTCCACGACCCAGTCGCGAGCAAGGAGAAGGATGCGGTTCAGAACGTCGTTCACTTCCTTTTCCAGCTGATTCTGCTTATCCGTGGCCGTCGTGACCGCGCGGATCCCGGCACTGATGAGTGAAAGTCCGCCGTCACCGTCCGTCATGGCCGCCTTCCACTTCATTTCCGGATTGGCCGTGTATTCCTGGACCCGTTCGGATTCCAGAAACGCCTTTCCGGCGCGGACCCATTTTTCCGGATCGTCTTTCTGACGCTGCGGCTCGTCCGTGTCCCACGTTCCGGGGTAACGAAGCGGGTAAGTGTTCGTGAAGGCTTTTCCGCGTCCGCCGAAGTCCGTCATGACCGGTCCCAAAGTGTCGACCAGCTGTCCGAGACGCTGCTGATAGAGTCCTTTATCCGCGTATTCCTGCCGGTTGCGGAACTCTTCGTCGATCCCCGTCATACCGATGAACAGCGCGGGGAGTTCGTCCGTGACTTTGCTCGGCCAGTACTTTTCGCCATAGCGCGCACGGCCCCATTTGTCGATGTGGTGCTTCATCTGCGACGTAACTTCAAGGTTTCCGCCGCGTGAGAGCAGGATCAGCGTCTGGATCTGAAGTTCGTCCGTGAAACGCTCAAACAGGTACGCGACCTTACCGCGCTTCACGATCTCCATCTGCTCTTCCAGTTTGTCCGCATCGGTACGTTTGCCCTGTTCGGCCCCCTGACGCCCGGCACGCATGCCCGGAATGTCGAGGAAGTCCATCTGCTCGATGACCTTGCGCCAGTCGTCGTTCAGACGGTGCGGGAGGATCGGAAGGACCAACTCCAGCATGGCAGCCTGGATCGTTTCGAGGTCTTCGTCGCCGTTTCCGCTTCCCGGCGAATACTCAAGCACGTACCATTCCTTACGCTGACGGAGATGGAAGTCCGCCCAGTCCACGCGCGTGAAGCAGAGCGAGTTTTTGCGTTCGTGCACTTTGGATCTCTGCGAGTCGAGCAGGAAACGGACGCCCGCCCAATGGACGAGGATCGCCGGTTCGGGAGAGTTGGCGAGTTTTTCCAGGAATTTGTTGATCCGGATGAAAAGATCCGTCAGCGACTTCCAGCCTCCCCAGAAGATCTCGCCGCACGCTTTGATGTACCCTTCTTCCGAGAGCATGTAGCGGCTCAGCAGAGCACTGAGGATCGCTTCTTTCGTCGGGTATCCGCGACGGTCGACGGTGCGCATGTACGAGTAGGCGTCGATGATGTCCATGCGCCAGCGCCGGTCAACGCTCGTGCCGGGGTACTGCCGCGAGATGTCCTCGAGCATTTTGTCCAAGTGCGATTCATCCCACGGGAAATCCTGCCCGCGGCACTCTACGTGGAAACCGCGAGCCAGAACGCGGATCCATTCCACGCGGGTCAGCGCCTTCACCATGACCGGGTATTCCGGCGAGACGCTTTCGGAAATTCGGTCTTTCGTCGTAAAGCGCGTCACCAAAGCCGTCGCTTCGTTGGAACCGGACTGCGGGTTCAGGTCCGTGTTGAAGGAGAGGTCTTTGTAGTACGCCGGTTCGCCATGCGCTTCATCGCGGCCCAGCGGACTGAAGGCTTCACTTTGTGCACGGAGCACCTGCCCCATGAACAGACTTTTTCCCACCTGTGACGGACCGTAAACGGCGGCCGCTACGGGTACTTTCGACGAGGTGTACAGACTGCTGGCCAGTCGGCGAAGCTGGAGAATCTCAAACTCGTCGCTCTCCGGGACCGGAAGCAGGTCCACCTTTCGGCGGTCTGCATTGAATTCGGCGAGCCAGTCGCAAATATCTGTCGCCAATCTTTCTACCTGATCCGCCTGGCGGATGATCTGACGATCGCGTTCATCTGGAAATCCCATAAATCTCTCGTTTGTGCTTGGTTGAAAAAGGGTGAAAAGTGGAAAATCAAATACGGTATGCAGTCCCGGCAGCCAAGACTGCCGGAACTTGGTTAGTTCGTTAGTTTACGTTCTGCAGCTGACGTCCCTGATGGAAGAGACGGAAACTGCACGGGTACTGCTGAATGTTCTGCTGGCCTCTCGTTCTGGATTCGATGATCAGACGGTAAACGTGCTCGTTTCCGAAACGTCCGTCGATCTTCGGACTCTCGATCGAGATGACCTGGCCATCCGGAGCAGGTGACGCGGGCATCCAGACGTCGGACGGCGCCTGGCCTTCCTGGTAGACGCGGTACTCCAGAGCACCTTCGTCTTTGCTTGCCAAAACGCTGAAGCGGATGGAAAATTCACCCGTCACGGAGTCGTCGCTGCCAAGTTCGCTTTCGACCTTGAGATAGCGTTCGCCGATGACCGTCACGTCCGCGTAAAGTTCGTTCCCCATGTAGGAGCCCCAGACCTGCGTCTTGCCCGGTCCGACGGCCTGGAAAATGCCGTTTCCGAGTGAGGCGAGGACGGAGGAGTCCGTGGAAGCGATGTCGGCTGCGACTGGACGTTCCGCTCCATTTTCGATCGAAGAGACGACGAATGCCGGCGTGGTTTCTCCATCACGGATGGTGAGCGTCTGCGGCGTGATCTTGAGGTCCAGACGCGGCGAGACCGTCACCGGGAGGGTGGCCGTCAGACCGCTGAATGTACCTGCGGGATCTACTGCCTTGACTACGAGCGTCACGTTTCCAGGCGCGTTCGCGCGGATCTGCCCGTCTGTACCGACCGAAACGATCGAGCTGTCCGCCGGAGGCACGATCTCGTAGGCAACATCAAACGGCATGGTGCCGTTTCCAGGGTTCACCTGTGCGGCATCCAGCGTTCCGGAACCGCCTGCCACGAGGTAGAGGAGGCCGGGGAGGAGATCCAGAGACGCGCCGTCTGCGGAAACGTCCCCAATGTTGATCGCCAGCGGGACCGCAGAGGTCAGCGAGCCCAGCGCCGCGTTCACGAGGACCGTTCCGCGTTTTTCACCCAGAGGACGTACGAGGTACCTTCCGTCTGCGCCGCGGCTGAGTTCTGCGGTCGCTGTGGTGCGGTCGAAGTTCAGTTTAAGTTCCGGATCTGCCGAAACGTTGCGTCCGAGCCGTCCGTCTGCGAGTTCCTCAAAGACTTCCACTGCGACGGCAGAGCCGGTCTTTGAGAGACGGAGTGCGGGATCCATGAAGCGCAGGCCGACGACTGTTCCGTTTACGACGCCGGGTTCCGTTACGTACGACACTACGGCATCGTCACCGAAAATGTCTGTGCTCGTGACGCCGACCACTCCGCCGTCCAGCACCGTGTCGGTTGGACGGTAAATGACTGCTGCATCCGGATCGATGTACGCTGCTTCCACGCTTGCCGGGATTGTGCCGGGTTCGACGACTTCCAGAACGCCTTCCGAGACGAGACCTGCAAAGCGCGCGATGACCGACGTGCGTCCCGCGGACCGTCCGAAGACCAAGCCGTTTTGGACTACGGCAATGTTCGGGTCCTTCGTCGTCAGTTCCAATCCAGTATCGGGCTGGATGACGTAGAGACGGCCGCCGCGTTTTGCCGTGACCTGGTACGCACGGCCTTCACCGACCGCTACGGTTGCCGTGAGCGGATCGATGGCCAGGTCGGAGTACGGATTATCGTCGACCTGGACCGGGACCTGCTTTTTGAGCTGTCCGCTGTTCCAGTCTACGTTGATGTTTGCTTTGCCTGCCGAACGCGCTTCGACCTGATGGATGCCGTTCATGGCGGCGGCTGGTCCGTCCGACTCGACTTTCAGTGCCGGCTGCTCGAACATTCTGCGGAGTCCGCTTGCGCTGCGTCCCTGAATGAAGAGGTTCGATTTGTCGCCGGTGGACATTTGGATCATGCCGGGTTCCACGACCAGCTCGGAGATCGGATTTGCGTCAACCGTGATGGAAGCTGCTTCCGCCGCGCGGCCGGGGACCTCCGGGATCTGTGCCGAGATGGCGACCGTTCCGGGTTTCTTCGCACAGAGCCAGAGACCGCGGACTTCCACGATTTCCGGATCGGTACTGCGGAAGATCGCGCCATTGGTGCGTTCCAGACGGATACCGTCATCGGTCACTGCGTAAACGCTTGGAGCGATCATCTGTCCTGCCGAGAGCGTCACGACGGCTGGTTCAACGATGACTTTGCCGTTTTCACGCAGTTTCTGGACCGTTTCCGCATCCACGCCGCCCACGACTGCGCGCATGACGGCTTTCTTGTCGCCCATGGTGAAGATGACGTCCGTGGCTCCAGGCGTTTTGCCGACCAGAGCGTGACGTGACGGATCGTACGCGCAGATGTCCGGGACCAGCGGAGTCACGGTACACTGCATACTGAAGTCCACGTTTCCGCGGATCAGAGCGAAGTCTTTTCCGACCAGACGGCTTTCACCGACCATCATTTTGATCACGTTGTCCGTCGGACCGAGTTTTTCGTCGATCGTCGCGACGACTTCCACGCCTGCCGGTGCGCTCACCACGCCGTTAAGAGTGGCTGTAATGTCGGCTTTCCCGAGTGCGTTGGCCGTCGTAACCGGTCCCTGAGGCGCGGCGACTGTCGGATCGGAAGAATTCCACGTGATGTTGCCCATCCCCGTCAGAAGACCGACCGACTTTCCTTCTTTGAAACCGTGGAGTTTGAACTGGACGGTTTCTCCGGGCATCATGCGGATGCTCTTGTCCGGTTCGAGGCGCAGTTCGTCAATGTCGACGTTTTCCGTCACATTGAGCGTCAGTTTCGTTTCGGTTTCCGCGCCTGCGTATTCAGCGACGTAGGTGACGGTCCCTTTCTTCACTGCGACCAGCTCACCGTTTGCCGGAGTCACGCTTTGGGGGTCACCTGCGACTGCGTGCAGGGTCGCGTCTTTCGTCACGATCTGAATGAAACCGTCCGGGTACTCGGCTTCTACGTAGTAATTCGTGTAGACTGCACCGACCGGAACGGTGACTTCCTCACCGTCGTCACTGAAGATGCGCAGTGTTTCCGGCTGTCCTTCACGCAGCGGTGCTCTTTCGCCTTGGACCGACGTGTCGATCGGCTGCGTCCAGAACGTCACGAGGCGTTCACCGACTTGAGCCGTCAGGAAGACCGGGCCTCCAGCTTCCAGTGCGGTCAGGACCGGGGCGTCCCAATGGACGGACGTGCCTGAGAAATCCGGCGTCCAGAAGACGTTCGGCGCAGGCTCGCGCACGCTTCCTTTTTCCATCCAGATCTCGTAGCTTTGGGATTGACCTACCGGGAGAAATGCGCCAGCGGGATGGCGTACGAGGACAAGTTTCACGGAGCGGTCGTTTGGATCCAGTTTCGGCTCGGCGACCGTGACTTGGCACGCTGCCGTCTTTTTGCCGAAGGAGGCCGTGAGGGGGAAGGCCTGCGTTCCGTCATCCGGTGCCGTCGCGAACGGGCGGATGCCGTTTTCTGCTTCCGTCCAGAGAACGTTGCGCGGAATGGTCCAGCGGACTGCTTCCGGTGCGACTTCACGGAAATCATCCGTACCCGCAATTTTTGCTTCGACTTTCAGAGAGAGGGACTGTCCCGGAGCCAGCGTCACTTCCGACGGCGTTACGCGCAGCGCTTCCACATCTTTCTGCCCGACCGAAATGACTGCGACGGCGGGATCTTTCAGGTACGGAAGGTAACTGGCCGTGATCCGGAACGGTTCCGCTGGACGAAGACCGGTCAGGGTTGCCGTGTGCCACGCGACCGCATCCGGCTGCTCGATCGAGCAGTAGACGCCTGGGGACATCATGGGGACGTCCCAAACGGAGTCTTTCAGGTCGACCGCGAATGCTGCGTCTGAATCTGCATCAGCGTCCGCGTCTGAATCTGCATCAGCGTCTGAATCTGCATCAGCGTCTGCAGTTCCTTCTTGAGCGGCGTTTTCCGTTTTTTCCGGATCCGTCTTTTCAGCAGCCGCTTTTTCCGATCCAGTGTCTGCCATTGCCTGGCGAAGGAGTTTCGGGTCGCGGACTTTCAGCCGGAGCTGGAACGGTGCGGCTTCTCCGACTGCCAGATCCAGAGTTTCCGGGGCCCAGTACATTTCAAGGTGGCGCGGATGAACGACCAGAAGATCAAGAGACGCAGCTTTTTTCGAGGCTGGATGCTCTGCGTTCAGGCGAGCGCTGCCTTGGAGGACCGCCTTGAAGACTCCGTCTTTTTCATCAATGACCGCGACTTTATCGCTGGCGGTGGAGGTGAATTTTGCCAGTCCCGGCACGAGTTCCACGTCACCGTCTGCCGTGCGTCCCGTAAGGAACGCTTTGCCGGCTTCCCCTTCGATCCTGAGCGGACGATCCACCGTGATCGCGAGTTCCACGTCGGCGGCTTCTACGGTCGTGACGGTGACGGGATCAGATTTTTGCGCACAGTAAGTTCCCCAGACTTGGAATGGTCCCGCACCTTCTGCGTACGCCATGGCGCGGCCGTTTTCAAATTTGAGGCCTGGAGTACCGATTGTTTGGGGTGTTTCCTTTTCGCTGTCTGCTGCATTCGCTTCTGTGTCCGCCTTGGCATCTGCGCTTTCCTCATCGGCATCGCTTTCTGCCGTTTCTCCGTCCGCATTCTTTGTTTTTACGGCTGGAACCGCAGCAGTTTCCGGATCGGGAGAGATCGCCCACGCAATGCGCGAATTGTCCACGAACGCCCTCACGCCGTCGCCGTACTCCGCGATCCCCGTGAAGGTCTGGCAGAGTCCCAGCGGGAGTTTCAGTTCCTTGGCCGGACGGATCTCGAACTTGAGCGGCGGCACGTTTACTGCGACTTCGGCGCTCGCCTGCCGGGCCTGGTAGCCGTAGACCGCCAGTTCCGGGGTCGTCGTTCCGCTGCGTCCGAAGATGGATTTGCGGATCGGATCGACTTTTGCGAATGCTTCGTCCGGTTCCGCGATCAGATCCGCGGCATCATTTGCCAGAAGGTGGAATCGGGAATCCGCCTCCGCGAGGAAGAGAACGCTTGACGCATGGTCTTGCGGGACGTTGACACGCGGTGGGAGGACGTGAAGTGCGTCTGCTTTTGCTGCGGTGGTCTTGACCGGCATGACGAATTCTGAGGAGCCGTCGGTGAACGTGACCTGCGCCTCGCCAGCATCACGCGCGATGAGATTCAGGTCCTGATCGACTTCCACGATCTCCGGGTTGCTTGAGACTGCGCGGACGGCCGAAAGGTCGGCACAGAGGAACGAGACGGGAAGTTTCTGGTCGACGGCCATTTCTGCGGCTGCCGGGAAGACTTGGAAACCTGCGAGTTTCTCGTTCGTTCCGACGGTAAATGCCGCACTTGCGTCGAGTTTTTTCCCTCCCTGAGCGTAGGAAACGGCAAGATTTCCTGCACCGGGTGCGCCCGTCTCGAGCCACGCTCCGCGGTAGGTGAGCGCGTTGGCCGGAGTTACTTTCCACTCCAGTTTCGAGGAGCCCGTGAGGTCAAATTCCGCTTTTTCTGCCGTTTTGCCGATGACGCGGTAGTTTACGCGGGCAGCGGGAGTCAGGAGGCCTTCGTTCGGCAGTTCAACGGCGATCTCGGTGAAGATCGGCGCTTTTGTGACCGTCAGTTCCAGCACGGCTTCCTTTTTCTGCGTGTCGCCCGGGGCAGAGTAGACTGCCTTGAGCGCTGCTTTTCCAGTCGTTTTGGCTTCAATGAACCCGTCATTGAAATAGATGGGCGAATCGGCGGAGATCTCCCATTTTGCGGCCTGCGTCAGGTCGGCGACCGTTCCGTCTTCGGAGAATTTTCCAAGAAGCCGGACCTGCGCCGTCGTTCCGACCGCCAGATCTTCACGTGAGGATTCGATCCAGACCGAGTGTGCCGCAGTCGGCGGAGCGACCTTGAATTTCAGTGTTTTGCGCCGAAGTCCGGTTTGGAATCTGACGTTGGTCTCTCCCGGCGTGACGGCTAGAAGTTTCTGTGTTCCGTGCTCCAAAAATGCCGCGACCGACGGATCTTCCGACGCAGAAAGTACGGATCGAGTCACGTCTTTCGAGAACAGAAGTCCGAAACCGTCCAGTCCGGGCGTCATGACGCGAAAATCGACCTGCGTTCCGACCGGCGTTTCGCAGACTCCCGGTTTGACTAGGAGCGTGAACTGATTCCAAGTCACCCAGCCGATGAGCAAAAGGAGCAGGAGGAGTGCGGAATAGAAATTTCTCTTGCGCCGTGCCGCTTCGAGCGCCTTGCGTTTGGCCGTTGGTACGTGTGCGCAGATCGGGCAGGCCGCTTTTGCCTTGGGAAGCCGGAGGTAGAGCTGGCTGCATTCTTCGTCGTCGCAGATCATCGGCGTTCCGCCTTCCTGTGATCTCGGCGTGTATCCTGGGATCCAGATCAGACGCCAGAATCCGCCGCCGTCCTGGTACTTGAAGAAGTAGTAGGTCCGGTCCAGGCGTTTCGTGTTTTCGATCAGATCATGAAATTCCTCGCTCAGGCGCTGATAGAGGATCTTTTCCGTCGTGGAGACCGGGCGGATCGCGTCGAAACGGAGCTGGAGACGCTCGATCTCGCTCGCAAGAAGTTCCTTCAGGTCTTGATTCGTGACTGGCAGAACTTCATCGATGTCCTCAAGACGCGCCCCCTGATCGTTTCGCAGGTAGTACTGGATGATCTCGCAGTTTTCGTCAGCCCATTCCGGTTCTGGCGTCATTCCGCGAAACCATCGGAAGATGATCCGGTCGTTGGCGTTTGTCGGGTCAATGAGCGGGCATCCCGGTTCCAGCGCCACCGGGTGAAAAAACTTTCCATTTTCAGAAAGATCAATGCGCAAAAATGCCTTGGCCATAATTTGGGTGATCCGTATTTAAAAACGTAAATACTGAAGGAAACGACGCCGTCAGGAACACGATGCATCGCGACGAGCTGCGGCAGAAGTGGAGGCAAGTTCCTGGATTTCTGCCTATGAATATTTAAAGCATACTCTAAAAGGTCTGAAAAATCAAGAACTCCCCCCAAAATTTTTGAGAAATTTTTGAATTTTTTTTTATTTTTTAAGAACAGATCCCATTTTTTTATCTCCAAAAGAGAAATTTTCGATATTTGAGCGGGGGTTTTGATAAATTTTACGTTTTAGGAAGACTTTGAGATTTTGGGGAGTTCCTGAAGGCGCGGTTTGCCGTAAATCTGTAAAGAAAAAGGGACGGGATGACGAAAATTCCAATGGAAGGAGATCGCACAGATATTTTTACGGGGTTTTTTTATGAAGACTTTACTGACTCAGTGTATCGTCATTCTGGTTTTGCTTTGCTGCGGACTGTTTTTGGCGCAGAACTTTTCCCAAAGCAATCGGACCGCCTTTCAGGAACTTGGGTCTCTTCGGTCCGAGAATGAGACTCTCACCCAGGAGAATCTGGGACTTACTCAGGAGAATCAGGAGCTGACGCAGGAAAATCAGAAACTTAGTGTTGCCAATCATTACCTGATGCGGGATTTCCGTACCGCCAGGGTCGAAGTTCTTGAGCAGACCATGGATCCGGAAGACCCGAACAAGATCCTCGAAACGAAGATCCGCTTCACAGAGTTCGATCCCGTCACGGGAGCCATTGCAGCGAAACCGGCGGAATTCTCCGTCGCTGGAGACATGATCTACGTCGATGCGCTGGTCGTCAAATTTGACAAAATTTTCGTAGAGACGGCCGATCTGCTTCGAAATCGTTCGCTCGTTTCGTTTCAGAGGATCTTTGGTGAAAATCAGGCTCCGTCGCAGGGGTTCCGTGTGGATCAGGACGGTACCATTCCGCCCGTTTACCGAAGTTCCGATAAAGACGAGGAAGTGGCTGCATTTGAAAAGGAGATCTGGGAGAATTTCTGGGCCATCTCCAATGATCGGGCAAAACAGAAGGAGCTGGGGATCCACGCGATCCACGGTGAGGCTCCGTCGCAGAGGCTCCAGCCCGGAAGGATCTACTACCTGGATCTTCGAGCAAGCAGCGGACTTTCGTTCCGGGTCGAATAGCCGAACGGAACGCAGGCTGAATGCAGACACGATGCAGACACGATGCAGATACGATGCAGATACGATGCAGATACGATGCAGACGGCAGAAGGTTCCCGCAGGACGCGGAATGGGTTTGCGGACTGGGGATCGAATGGAAGATTGGAATGTTTTGCCCCCGGGGGAAAGCTGACGGCAGACGATGAAAAAGACTCTTTTTTGTGTAAACTGCACGACGTGCGGAGCCAGGATCCGTTTCTACGATGGATCCAGGGTGGGACAGATCATTCCGTGTCCGAAATGTGAAAGCATGGTCCTCGTCGAAAAAATGGAAAGCGGGGAGGAATGCGGTCCTAACGGCAGGAACGAGCCTGCAGAGGAGGACTCGGAAAGCCATTCGATGAAACTGCCGTCACCGCCTCCTGTGCCGGAGACGCATTCTGAGCATTCCGCACGATCTGCGAGTTCCGCACGATCTGCGAGTTCCGCACGGTCTGCGCATTCTACACAGTCAGATCCTCTGTCTGTCGGCGGTGTTCCGTCTTGGGGTGAGAGGAGATCGGATGCGCTTGGAGAAGTTCCTTCTTGGCCGCGGGAAACCGGAAACGTTGGGAGTGCCGCGGGAACGGAGAGCATTGAAATCGAAGATGAAGAAGAGCTCGGAAACAGCGATTTTGAATTTGACGCCGAGTCTGTGCCGGGCTGGACGCCGCGCGGGCTGGCGCTCGTCATGGGGAGCGTCGCGGGAGGGATCTTTCTCGCGGGAGTTTTGGGTTTCTCTTTCTTGAAAAAAGATGGAAAAGAAACGGCTCTCGAGCTGAAATTGCCGGAAGTTTCGGAGACTCGAGCGGCGGATCATGAGGCGGGATCCAATTCCGGAGATGACGCTCTTGGGGCGGAGTCTGACCTAGAAGAAGACGCGCTTTCGGAGGCTGCGGATCTGGCTGAAAGTCAAGATGAAGCTCAGGATGAAGCTCAAGATGAAGCTCAAGATGAAGCTCAAGACGGACAGGATGAGGAGATGTCGGAAACGGAAGAGAGCGGAGGGACTGAGCTTTTAGAGGAAAACTCTGACGGATCGGAAACTCACGCTTCGGGGACGGACTCGCTTCAAAACGTCATGCAGAGCGCGCTGGGAAAGAAACTTACGGAAGAACTGGGAACGGAGCTGGAAACTGGGAGTCAAGATCCTGCATCGGCGGATGGAACTGCGGGAACTGGAGAGGAGAGCGTGCTTTCGGATCCTGCGTCGGAAAACGAGACGCAGACGGTCCCCGAAAATGATCCGGCGGAAACGGAGACTGGATCGGAAACGGAGACTGGATCGGGAATGGAGACTGGATCGGGAATGGAGACTGGATCGGGAATGGAGACTGGATCGGATCCTGACGCATTGGTGTTTGATCGGCGAAAGCGTTCGCGAGTTTACTCCGGGGATGATCCTGTACTGAATTTTGAGGCCGTTCCGGAGATCGATGGGGATCAGCCGGCAGAAACGGCGGGGAGCACGGAGTCGGAAGATGTTTCGCGTTCGAGTGCTCCGCATGACCAGGCCGCTGAAATGCCGTCCGCGGAAAATGGCGAAGAGCCGCTCCACGCACCGGTACCGGGTGAGGAGACCGTTCAGGAGACGCCGTCTCTGCCGCAGATGAAGACGTTCCGCGTAACGGCTCCGGAAGCGGAGTACCTTCAGCGGAGCAGTGCGGAGAAGTTGACCATTTCACTGGAGTCGGTCTCGATGTCGCGCAGACCGGTGAGTTCGCTCACTCAGTTTGCGTCCCAAATGAGCGGAGAGCGGATCACTGCGGATTGGCGTAAACTGGGACGGCTCGGCATCTCGCAGGAAATGCCCGTGACTCTGGAATTGGAACGTACGACGCTGCGTGAAACCCTCGATACGGGTCTCTATTCGGTCGGCCTTGGGGTCATTTCGGTCGGTTCGACTCTGCGTCTCGTGGGGTGGGAGGCTGCTGAAATCGCTCGAAGCGCGGCTGCACGGGGTGAAAAACCGACTCGGAAAGTACTTGAACTTGAAGATCTGGCTGCAACGTATGCGACGGAAGCCTCCGGACAGTCTGGACTCGGTGAACTCGCGAAGATCATTCCGCAGTTCGTGCATCCGGCACTTTGGGAAGAGGGAAACGGAACGGGACGCTTGACCGCCAATGCCGCGAAAAGCAAGATCTCGCTCCAGCAGTATCCGTCCGTCATTCAGGAGGTCGAGATCTTCTGCGACAAAATTCGCCGGGCGCGAAACATGGAGCTGCGGACTCTTCCGACCCAGCCGGGGCAGAGACGGAAGGGAATGCAGGACGGAACGGAGATCGTCGATTCCGGGATCGTACCGCGGTACGCGCTTTCGGAGAAAGTACGGCGAACGCCGATCGATTGCGATCTGAGCGATGGGACGACACTGCGTCAGGCATTGACGGAGGTCATGCGCTGTGCTGGTGCGCAGGTTATTTTCGACGAGGACGCGATCGCTATGGTGCCGATCACCGCAGTCATTCCGGATGCCGACGTACCGGATCTTGAGGGAAAGAAGCGAGAGCTTCCCGCCTCGATCCTTGATTTGCCGTGCGTCTATCGTTTTGAAGGGATCCCGATGGAGGAAGCTGCGACGGACATCTTGAAAAACGTCCCGCTTTTTTGCTATCCGGTGAATGAAAACGTTTTCTTCCTCACGACCTACCTGGAAGCGCGCAGGAAAATGCTCGTCGATTTTTATCCGGTCGGCGACCTGATCCGGAATTCCGCGGCTGCCGGGACGATCGTAAACGGGATCTGCTCGACGATCGAGGCGCACACATGGACCCGAAACGGCGGGGCGGGGGCCATTTACTTTGACTTGCCTAGCAAAACGCTCATCGTGAGGCAGGATCCTTTGGTTCTTTTCCAGATAGAAATGTTTTTGAAGCGCTTTCGCGAAACGCAGGATCCCAATGCGAAGATGGAAGCCCGTGAGAGAAACTGATTCCGAAACCGTGTCGGCTTCCTGCTGACGGAAAAGAAAGGAGAAATGTACGTGAAAGGAGCTGCCGAGCTGACGTCTTGCCGGGCTGAAACTTTTTTCTGGACGTCCGGACTTTCCGTCTTCATTCCTCTGCGGCGCAGAATGCTGATCGCGGCGGCAGTTTTGAATGCGTTCCCTCTTTCCTGTGGACTGGAGGCGCAAACGCCCGGCGCAGCGGCGGGAACTTACACTGTGCAGGCTGGAACAGTGCAGGCTGGAACAGTGCAGGCTGGAACTGTGCAGGCTGGAACTGTGCAGGAGAATGAGAATGATTTTGGGGCAGGATCTCATGGTTCTTTGACGGCATTGACTGCCGTCCCGCTTTCGGATGTGCGTTTTCCGGAACTCACGCCTGAAGAAGCGGAGCGTTTTGGAGCCATTGAAGAAAGTTTGCGTTCGGAAGATTGGGAAAGTGCATTTTCGGAAATGAGCGGTTTTCTGCTCCTAGCGGCAGACCGTTACGTGCCCGGAACTGAGCGGAAAGTTTTGGAGACTGCGAGTGCGGCCTCGGGAAACCGGATCTGGAGAGGAAATGCGAGTACGGTTGAAGGGGAACTAGTGCCGGTTTGTCCGCGCACGGTTGCAGATGTCTGCGGAGAGTGGATCCTTGGACTTCCGGAAGCCGGGAGGAGCGCATGGCGTGCCTGGGCGGACGCGAACGTGCGTGAGGAACTTGCCGCGTTGGGATTTTTCGCGAAAACGCAGTCGAAAGGAGTTTCCGGACTTTCCGCTCATTCTTTTGGGACCTCGCCGGCCGTTTTTCTGGAGCGTATCCGCCGGCGGAATCCGTACTCTTCTTTTGAAGCTGAAATTCTTGAGATCCTTGCCTGTCTCGCATGGAATGAAGGGAGAACTCTGGAGGCTGCTCGATTTTGGGAAGCGGAATTGGCGGAACGGGAACGTTTTTCGCCGGAAAATGTGCCGGGAAGGCAGCGTTTGACGGAGCTTCCTGCGCTCGAAGTCCTGCGAGCGAGATCCGAAGAGATCCGGAAATTTGCCGCGTCTTGCGAGAATTCTGAAAAGCCGGAATTTTTGCAGAAGTTCCGCATTTCGATGATCCAGGTACAGGATCACGAGGGACGGATCCTTTTCGAGGACCTTCTTCCGGAAGAGCAGCGCGGAACGCTTTTTTCGGACCGAAAACGGGATCTTGAGGCGGAAATGGCAGAAGTGCCGAGTTTTGGGGCTTTTAGTCCGGAAACGAACATTCTGGCGGTCAGGATGGGGACACGCGTGACATTTTGGCCGGAAGGGGTGAGTGAGACTCGGCCGCAGACGTATCTTGCGTTTCTGGATCTTTCGCGGGAAGGTGCACTGCTGGGGATCGCCGTGCCGGAGACTCCCTGGAGGACTTACGTTGGGGAGCCGCTGGCGGACGGAAAGTTTGCGTATATTCCCAGTCTTTTTTTGGGGGAACGGGGAGAATTTGCGCTTGATATTCTGTCGCTGACGGATGGCTCGCTGGTTGGACGGATCCCGCTTTTTTCGGCTGATTTGCGCGAAGTGGAAAAAGAGTCCCTTTTTCTTCCGCTCTCGTGGGTCTCGGAACGCAGGATCCGCATCGGAGTTCCGGAGTGCCGCGTCGTGCGTGAAGTGGAGCTTTCCGAGCTGCCGTAATGCTGTAATGGCGTGATGGCGCAGCCTCGTTTTTTTGAGGACTTTTCAGTTTTCTGAGGGGACCAGAAATGCGTCGAGCCAAGCAGCGTCAAGCGTGGGCGCGAGGGAACTGTCCGGGGGCGTAAGGATCTCGGTTTCGAGACGAAGTTCGGAGGCTCCGGAGATCGGAACGCGAAGAAGCTCCGGTTTGGAGTCGGAGTTTAACGTGCGTTCTGCCGCCAGTTTCTTGTCGGTGTAGATGCGAAATCGGACCGAAACGCCGGGGAAGGAGGAACTTAGGGTCGGGATCGTGCCGAAAATGCTGAAATTTGGATCCAGTTTCCAGATCAGAACGGTATTTCCGCGGACTCCAAAACCCCGTCGGCAGACCTTTCCCCCGGAACGCAGACGCTGGCCGTCGGCTGCTGCTTGCGCGTTCCAGAAAACCGTCTGCGAAATGGACGCCTCATTGCCAAACGGATCTTGAAGACGGACTTCACTGGGCGGTATCTCATCCAGCCAGCGGAGTTCTGAGAGCTCTGCAGCCGCCGAAGTCAGAGACGAGTCGAAAAATTTTTGCGATTCCTGTGGCGATTCTAGGTAAAAAACCGCGCCGCGCGTCACGGAAGCCAGCGGGAATCGGGAACTTTGCGGACTCATGCGGAGGAGGGATCCATCGGAAAGGCCGATCCAAAAGTACTTTTCCGCGCTGGAAAACGGTGTGCGGATCCGAAGCTCGGTCGAAAAAAGGAGGGCGGCGAGCTGGAATTGGGAGATCTCAAGGACTTGGGAGGCCGGAAGAAACGTTTCGGTCGGCGGGAGACTTAGGTCGCGCGTCTGAAATCGGACGCTTTCTTCTGAAATGCTCAAAATTTCTCCCTCAAGACGCTCGCCTGTCCGGAAAACGAGCACATCACGCCCGCGCGGGGAGTGAAGAAGCTCGGGGAGCAGCGGTTCTCTTTGCGAATTGGGGAGACCCGGGAAAACGATCCCGCCAAGCTCATTCAGTGAAAACGTCAGCGTCCCGAAGAATGGATTTTCCCACTCCAGAACTTCCTGCTCTTTCGCGGAGGTCAGAGACGGAAACGGTGCGGAATGGGGAACTTGCGCGTTCTGCGAGTTCAGGTCCGCCGTCCGTGTGCAGAGTGGCAGACCGCTGAGAATGCTGCCATCTGAAAGAACGAGGCACGCATCCGTCACGGAAAACTCCGCCAGACTGCCCCACCGAAGGAACTGTGTCGGCTCAAAGGCGAACTGGCGCCCGCTTTGCAGGAAAATGAAGCGCTCTTCCCGAGGATCCCAGCCTTCAAACGTCACGTTCGGAGCGATCCCCTCACTCAAAAGAAGACTCCCGGAAGGGGAACGGTTCGAATCTCCGGAACTGTTCGGATCTCCGTCCGCATTGGGTGGACTTGGCGCAAAATCCTGATCTCCCGCTCCGTCAACTGCCGGAAGGTTTTGCGGCATCCCGGTCAGCAGAATGAGCTGGAGAAGAAGCAAACTCCCAAAATGTACCCGCGCGTACCGTGCCATGACTCAGCTCGTCTTCCCGCCCCAGAGCGCTTCAAGTGTCAGGGATGACCACGTTTCGTAGCCGCCGAGATCCTTCAGAAGTTCCGCGACGGGGAAAAAACCGGTCTCCAGAACGTTTTCTTCATTCGGGAAAACGCGGGGTTCCGCCACGTCGATCACGTGTACGACGCCGAGATGGACTTTTCCGACTTCGGTCTCATCGTCATTGATCAGTCCGACGATCGATTCGCCGAGGATCTCCGTTTCGATCCGGACTTCTTCCGCGCGTTCGCGTTCCATGCCCGTGTGATAGACGGCCGAATTGTCGGCGGCGCCTTCACAGTCTGCTTCGGAAAGATGCCCGCCGACACCGACGCTGTGCTTGAGATGAAGGCGGCCTTCTCCCATCCCTTTTCCCCGTGTGTAGCGGAAAATGTGCGTCTGTCCGTCCGCATCTGTCCAGCGGAAGATCATGTACGGGATCAGCTGTTTGAAACCGGGATCCTGTTCCACTTCACTTCTCGGACGAAAACTCACGACCGAGGCGTCAAGGATCTGCGGGATGAACTTCTCCGCCTCTGCCGTAAATCCCTGAAACCAGCCCAGCTGGTGAAAAAAATCGGTCGGAATGACCAGAACGCGTTCGTCAGCCATTTTTCTTTCTCCTTTTAAAATAAACACGATTCTAATAAATCATCGGAGAACTTCCCGCGTTTCTTCACTGAAAATGCGTGTTTGAGGAAAAGAAGAGGCCGCTGGCTGGAAATACTCGCGCGAAGCGGTCAAGAAAACGCAAAGGACGCGGAGTGTGTGAAACCAAACGCCCACCCCTCCGCATCCTCCGCGTGAAAAATCAAAACGTTACTCTACTTCGAATTTGATCCCATTCTCCTTCGCATACCGTTCCGCCTCTGACTCCGCCTTTCCGTAGATCGTGAGGATGAAACAGTCGCAGTTGCGGAACACGTTCTCTCCGATGCACGTCACGCTTTCGGGGATCGTCACCGACGTGAGGCTGTCGCAGTCGCGGAATGCTTCGTCTCCAATGCTCGTAACGCCGTCTGGGATCTCAACGGAGGAAGCGAGACCGTAATATCGCTCTAGAATGACCGAATCTCCGTATCTATCATAGCTGCACCAACTGTAAAATCACCCACATCACCAAAATCGCGATAGCAAGAAGCATGTAGATGAAATATCGACATGTTGCGGCTGAATATTTCCCCTTGAAACGTATATTTTTTTGCTTGGCATAGCGTTGGGCACAAGACCAGTACTTCCCATGGATCGTAAGCGAGCTGCTGCAATCTTCAAACGCATTGTCGGCAATCACTTTCACACTTTCTGAAATCGTCACCGATGTGAGCCCTTTGCACC
>SUVI01000189.1 GCA_015062085.1 Planctomycetaceae bacterium | reverse complement strand
TTGCGTTTCTGCCGGAGTTTGCGTTTCTGCCGGAGTTTGCGTTTCCGCCGGAGTTTGCGTTTCTGCCGGAGTTTGCGTTTCTGCCGGAGTTTGCGTTTCCGCCGGAGTTTGCGTTTCCGCCGGAGTTTGCGCAAGCACTGTGCCGGGGAAGGTCAGGAGGGAGGTTAAAAGGAGAACGTGAAGAAGTTTTTTCATGGAAGGTTCCTGGTTCACTTTGTCGGATCCCGTCTTTTCCTGGTTTCCGAAAAAGTAGGCTTTCATCGAAAACATGATGCCGATCCCCAGAACGATGAGGAGGCATCCGAGATAGATCCAACCGCGTCCGGGTGAGTAGTGAACGGTGAAGGTCGAAACGTAAAATTGATCACGTTCGCCGTCCTTTGCCTGGAAATTCAGGTGCGGTCCGTTGAATGAAGTCTGGAAGAGACGCCAGACCTGCCCGGTCCCCGGCTCGTAAATATCGATGGGCTGGTTCATCATGATGTGCAGGTCCTTTGCGGTCTCTTTCGTCAAGTCGGTTTTGTCGAGGAGCGTCACATCGCTGGAATAGTGTGACGCCATTGAAGTCCCCGGATCGAGCCGATTGTGGAAACGCTCCAGCCGAAGGGCGAAATTCAGATCGAGCGTATCTTGTGCGAAAATCATCTGAACGTCGGAGCCTTTGGCGGTCTTCCAGCGGAAAACAGTTTTTTTTGCCTCATCCGGAATATTTTTTTCGATGCCGTCCGGAGCGAAAAAGTCGAATTGCCGAAGCCAGAAATCCTGCGTCTCTCCATCCATCGTGATGCGCACTTTGACCCATGCCGGCCATCGTGCGAGCTTTTGTTTCATCTCCATTTTTGAGAGTTTTCCGTCCGATCCGGGATTCCCTCCGGCATGAGCGGCTTCCCACGCGAAATTCTCGGCCGCGGCAGGTTCCCACGCAGGCGTCACTCCAGATTTTTTCTCTTCTTCGGACGGCTGCGGAGCGGGAGCGTTCGGATCGCCGGCACGGAGGTAGTCGAGCACTTCCACACGGCAGAAACTTCCGTTGATGGAGCCGGAGTAGAGGACGTCGCCTGGATGATTGCGGTAGAGGAACGTTTTGGAAAGTCCCCAGGGAAGGCGCGGCAGCGTGTCTTTCACTCCCCAGCTGAAGAGATCCGAGCCGTAGAAACGCCAGGAAAATGGCCCCGGTTCGAAATCCAGCGTACGTCGCATGGTCTGGATCCTGGGGGCTTCTGCGGGAGAAGCTGATACGTTCGGCTGGGAGATACGCAGGTCGAAGTGGACTTTTCCGGGACAGACTGCGACAGAGTTGACCTTGCCTTCCGCGACGGAAAGGTAACCGGACTGCGAGTACTCAAAATCGACCCAGCATCCGAGCAGAAGAACGAGGATCCCCAAATGCGTCACGAGAAAGCCCGTCTGATATTTTTTCCACGGGAATCGAAGCAGGGCGCTGAACAGAACGCTCAGGCCGAGAAATGCGCAGAGCGACATGAACCAGCCGGCATGATAGACCGCCCAGGAACTTGCATCGTCGCCGAACTGCATTCCCAAAAACGTCGCGAAAGCCATGAAAACGGCAAGGATCAGGATCAGTGCGATCGCGAAAAACATGGAGCTGATGATGCGTGCCGGGAGAAGGTACGGGCTGGTTTTCCAGCTGTGGGGAGTATCGGGTGATGACTGTGTGGTCTTTTTGTGCTTTTTTTCGTTTTTCATAGCTTCATTCCTGCGAAAAGTAAAGTCGGGCGGATGGGGGATGGAAAACGGTTCGGGAAAAAGTCTCTGGGAAAGAACCGGCCAAAATCCGTAAATTTTGGCCGGTTCGCGATTTTATTTTACTGCTGATCCGCGTACGGATTTCGCATCCGCGGCATGAACTTGCACGCAAGGATCCCGAGCAGGTACAGGAAGAGCAGCGGCAGGCCCATGAGGACCATACTCGTCGGGTCGGCCGGAGTCAGGACCATCGAAAGGAACGCGATGACCAGGATCGCGACGCGCCAGTAGCTCGTGTACAGTTTGACGGAGCAAACTCCGATCCGATCAAGGAAAAGCATGACCAGCGGAAGCTGGAAACTGATCCCGAAACCGATCGGAAGGAAGAGGAAGAATCCGAGCCATTCGCTGATCCGCGGGTCCGGCGCGATCCCCATCCAGTCGTTGAAGCTGAACAGATACTGAAGTACCGGCTCGAACACGAAGAAGAACGCCAGGAAGTTTCCGCCGAGAAACAGCGCGAGCGAGAACGGCAGGAACACGTGGACGTACCGTTTTTCGTGCGGGTAAAGACCGGCAGCGATGAAGCTCCAGATCTGCCAGAAGATCCACGGGCTGGCGATGATCAGACCGGAGACGAGCGCCGCTTTCAGGTAGATCATAAACGTTTCCTGAACGGCAAAGTTTTTCACTTTTGTGCGTTCATCCTGTTCCGTTGGACGCCAAAGATAGATCGAAACGAGCCGCGTTTTGTCGCGTTCCGGTTTGACGGTCTGTGCCGCCGCTTCTGTTCCGGAAGTTCCGGCAGCGGTTTCTGCTGCTGCGGTCTGGTCCGCGGGAGCTGCATTTTCCGCGGGAGCTGCATTTTCCGCGGGAGCCGCGCTTTCAGTTGAAGCCGCTTCCTGCGCGTTCTTCTGTTCTTCCAGTACGGTCTGGGAAACGTCTTCGTTCAGATCGATCCCTTTTTCGGACCAGCTTTCACTGCACCACTGCGCCCACTTTTCGACATTGAGGTAGTCTGCAAATTTCCACTCCTTTGCCTTAGCGAGCGCTTCCTCGGAAGTCAGCGTTTCGGTCCCATCATCTCCCGTCCAGTTACACGGGTTGGCGAGATCCGCGGAAATATCCTTCACCTCCACACCGAGAGCCTTCCCGAGTTCGTCCGGGTTGATAAGCACACGTTCACCGACCACTTTGTACATCGTGGGCAGAGCCATGATGTCTTCACCGTAGCCGCGCTGATAGAATTCGTCGCGTTTGGCGATGATCTCATTTTCCGTCCGTCCCTGATAGTACGACGTCAATGCGCGTTTCAGCGGGGTCTGAACGAGTTCCACGACGTCGCCGCCGATGATCAGACCGATAAGAAAACCGACGACCAGGCCGGCGATCGAGCGGATCAGGCAGTTTCGGAGTTCCTCGAGGTGCTCTCCGAAGGACATCGTACTGTCCTGAAAATAATCATCTTCGTTGATTCTTGACATAAAAAAGTTTCCTTTTTATCTGGAAAGGAATTTTTGCAAATTCGCAGTCGAAATACCAAATATTTTCCCATTATAGTACATCTCGAATTTTTTTCAACCCGTCAAGCCCAAAAACAGCAAGGTTTTTCCATCATCTTTAAAAATTCCTCTTGATTAAGCTGTTTTTTTTTGCTATACTTCAGACAATATTGTGCTGAGCGTCTGTCGATATTGGGACGTTTGAACATTTTGCGTTTCCTTTTGGTGTTAAATTCCAAGGTTTTTTCGGATGTTTTGGACTCACAGATCCCCAATTTGCCGATACACTGTACTCTGTCTGTCGCTCTGTCTGGCAGGGACGGCTGGCTGCGGGACCTCCAAACTCTCCAACACTTCCAGAACGGCGACCGAACAGCTCCTACTCTCCGATGCGATGGACCGTGCGGTCAGTCAGGTCAATTTTTCCATCCTCTCCGGGAAGAAAGTCTTCATCAAATCCACTGCGATCGAAAGCGTCACGGACCACAAATACCTTTTGAGCCTCATCCGCCAGCACACGCTCGCCAGCGGCTGTCTCCTGCAGGAGACCGAGGAAGAGGCCGACATCATCTTAGAACTCCGCGCAGGGACAAGCGGTACCGACCAGCACGACACCATGTTCGGCATCAGCGAAATGACGATCCCAGGATTCGGATATTTCACCACCACGACGCTTCCGGAAGTCGCCATCGCGAAGAAGACCGTCCAGAAAGCCACCGTCAAGATCGGCATTTTTGCATACACGCGTGAGGGGCGCAGACCCGTTTGGCAGTCTGGAAACACGATCGCGGAAAGCCGTTCCAAAAGCCGCTGGATCTTTGGAATGGGACCGTACCAGACCGGCGATATTTACGAGGAAGCGGTCTTTGACGACACTGCGATCCCGCTCATCGACGTAGACAGTGAAGAAAAACCGTTCGTCTCGGTCGGATCGCAGGCGTTTTTCCGAAAGAATCTTGACGAGGAAAAAAAGAAGACGGAGGAAGAGATCATCGAGGACGTCGTTCAGGAAACTAGCGAAAAGGAGACCGAGAAGACAAAAGAAGATACACCTGACGTGGTCCTTGGAAACGATCCGGAACCCGAACCGCCTGTATCGCAGCTTCCGCCCCCGACGGCCGCTTCCTACGGAGTCCTGAATCCTGCACCGATCTTCCAGTAACACACCTCCGCCGTTCTGAAATTGGAACGTGCGGATTTCTTTTTTTAAACTTTATCGAACAGTGAAACTCTGCCATTATGTTAAAATGCGAGGGAGGAGGAGATTCTGAGGATTTAGATAAAAAATTTTAAAATATGAACATAATTTTACGATAAAATCCCGAAGTACCGGAGTATTCCGTTTTATCAGTGTGAGTGTTGAAACAGAAACAAGTCAAAATTCCGGGACCATCAAACATTTCATTATACGAGGTAATATTATGAAAACCAACACGACCAAACTTCGCCGTGCGCTTAACACATTCGCCAAGACTGGCAAGATCACCCTTACAGCCTCCGCGCTGATGGCCCTCGCGCTCACGGCTCCGGTGAACGCTGCGGAAAAGAATTTCTCCGAGTCGGTCATCATTGAGGAAAGCACGACTGTTCCGGCAGGCGATACCTACAATTACGCAGTCCAGGAAGCGGATGCTGTGAACCCCATCCCCGGTGATGGCCATAGTTCCGCAAATTCCGGACTTATTCTGAATAACGGGACAATGACAGTTGAAGGTGCCGTAAATCTTTCATCCACTTTCAGTTCTGGAACCGCGCCTGGTAACGTTTCAAATCTCATCATTAAGAATGGTGGTCAATTCAACGTTGAGAAATACACATACATGGCCCGCCATAAGGGAAGTGTCTCTAATCTCACCATTGAGGCCGGCGGTGAGATGAATCTGACCAATTCACTCTATTTTGCTTCTCGCGGTGAAGGCAATGCGGACATTTATGGAACACTGAAGATTTCGGATGGCAGTTTCCATATTGGAGCAAACTACACCTATGCTGATGGGACCTTCCGTGATAACGCCATTGGTGTCGTAACAGTCCATAAAGGCGGTATTGTAGAACTCACTGGCTCAGGTACACACATTTCACTCGGACGTTTTGGAAGCGTCAATACGACTGAAAAAAGTGTTGGAATTTTCAATGTTGACGGCGGAACAGTTACGGCCCTCTCGATCAGTAGTGCGGACGATACGGGACTTAATGATCCAAATTCTGATACCAATTATTCTCATGCCGAAGTCAATATCACTAACGGCGGAAAACTAAACGTCGGGACGGTTTACATGCCGTATGGTACGGGCCATGTTTTGGTGGACGGAGCAAATAGCGTACTAAATGCCGACTCCTATATCCGGATGGACCATAAAGACTTTGAAGTCCGAAATGGAGGGACGGTCAATGCTCAATCCGTCACCGGCGGGTATGCGGATGCGGCTTTTGTTATTGACGGAGGAACCGTTAATGTCACTGACACATTTGCCAATAGCGGAAATACCGCGAACGGCGGCGGTCTCATCATCAAAAATGGCGGTCTCCTGAACCTCACCGGCACCAACACCATTGGCGGAAGCGGCGAGATCGTCATTTCCAGCGGCGAGATCAAAACCTCCGACAACACGCTCGCCCTTACCGGCAAGACGCTCAACTACTCCGGCGGAACGCTTCCGGAAACGCTGAATCTGACGAAGACGGTGCTGAACATTTCCAACACGGCGGACTGGAACGTCAAGAACGT
>SUVI01000188.1 GCA_015062085.1 Planctomycetaceae bacterium | reverse complement strand
AGCACCATCCAGCGAAAGACTTTCATCCCGGATTCGATTCCCTGGAAGAGGACTTTTCCTGGTTTTTTCTGTGCCATGATAGTATTTCCAATTTGGATTCAAATTTAAATTTTCAGTCATGCCGTCCCGAAAAAGGAACGGTCCCGGAAGGGATCAGCTGCCCAAAATCGTCTGGATCCCGCCGCCCGGTGCAGGTGCTGCCGGAGCGGGAGTTTCAGCCGGAGCGGGAGTTTCAGCCGGAGCGGGAGTTTCAGCCGGAGCGGAAGTTTCAGCCGGAGCGGGAGTTTCAGCCGGAGCCGGAGTTTCAGCCGGAGCTACAGCCGGAGGCCAGTTTCCTGCCGGAGGCCAGTTTCCTGCCGGAGCCGCGTTTCCTGCCGGAGGCCAGTTTCCTGCCGGAGCCGGAGTTACTGCAGCCGGAGCGTTCGGCTCTGTTTCCTGACGAAGCAGATTCTCGACCGCCTGGATATTTTCCTGCGTCGCCGTTGTGGTTTTCGTCCATTTC
This sequence comes from Planctomycetaceae bacterium, assembly GCA_015062085.1. The sequence goes on along the minus strand of SUVI01000188.1, from coordinate 5,489 downwards.
GGCATTTCAAACAGCGGACGGAAGACATTATTGTCGTGCTTAAGGACCAGTGTCGTTCGCGCTCCGACCGTTTTCCGGATCGTGCTCATCGTTTTCCAGAATTCATAGAATTCCGGTTCCAGTTCATGCACGCGGGCCGTGATCATCATTGCTTCATTATCCGCCTGCTGCGTGATCTTTGCAGCATCTTCGATCCCTTTGGAAATGATACGCTGAGCATCGACTTCCGCCCGTTTTCTGATCTCTTCAACGTCTCGAGCCCCTTTATCTGCGATATTCTGCGCGGCGCTTGCTCGGTTTTCACGCATTTTCGCAATGATGTCCTTCATGTTCGTTTCCGGGAGTGAAATGCGCTTGATCCCGATCTGGAGGACTTCGATCCCGGAATCCTTCTCTTTCAGCACTTCATTGACTGCTGTGCAGATACGCTGTTCGATCTCCGCGATCTTCACTTCGGAACCGTTTACCGAAATGAGTGCGGACATCGGATACGCGCCGAGTACCGGGTTTTTCATTCCGATGACGGAGGATTCCAGGTTTTTCTCTGCCGCTTCCACGTCTCCGCCGAACGCACGGATGAATTTCAGCGCGTCGCAGACTCTCCACGTCATGTAGGTCTTGACCATGACCGTTTTGTCGTCCTGCGTCTGATTGGCAACGAGCGGTGTCTCGTAGATCCGCTTGCGCATATCGACGATCCGCGTCTGATCGATCGGCCACGGCAGTTTGAAATGCAGTCCCGGTTCGGTCGTGACGGGTTCCATTGGTCTGTCGAACCGCGTGACGACCGCGTTTTCGTATTCGGAGACCTGATAGCTCATTCCGTATCCCAGAACGATCGTGATGATGAGCAGAGAAAGGAAAATACGGAAAATGTACGTCTTCATCGAAAGTTTATTTTCCGGATCATGATGGTGGCAGTGGCAGCCGTGACCGTGATGGTGATGATGCGACATGAAAAACTCCATTTATTTTAAATTTGATTTGATCTGTTTCGTAAATGCGTGAAAAAGTGCGTTATTTCGCGTTACTCAGGATCGCACGGGACATTCCGCCGCCGTCTGACCGTTTTTGGGTGTCGAAAAAGACGTCGAGCGACTCATCGATCAGCACCAGACGCCGATCCTTAAGGACTGCCTCTGTATTATTGAGCCAGAACTGGTATCGGTAGCACTCTGGGTGTAAACGGTACGTCTCGTAGGCTTGAAGCACGCCGGCAGTCTCGTTTTGGGCATTCTGTTTTTTCTGGACCCCATCGATCTCAGCCTGAGCCACGAGCCCTGTAGCCTGAACTTCCGCTCTGTACTGAAGGCATTTGCTCTCTTCACGCGCGGCATGCAGCTTGCTTTCCTGCCGGATCTCTTCCGAAAGGACTTCCAGATAGTTTTTCGCAGCGCCGACCGGCGGATGGATATTCAAAAGCGACACTTCCAGGACCTGAATACCGATCTCTTCTTCATCCAGGTGTTTCTGAAGACGTTCGGAAAGTTCGTTCGCGAACGCTGCACGATCCACGCTCATGACGTACTCCATCGTGCGTCCCATCGTTGTGTCGACCAGTGCGCGGTGCGCGAATTCCGAGACCGCTTTTTCCGGATTCTGGCATTTTTCCACGTAATTGAAGAAACCGGCCTGATCTTCCTTGATCTTGTACTGGACCATCGCGTTCACGACGATCAGCTCGTTCTGATTAAGCGGGATCTCGAACTCGGTCCCATGCTCTTTCGTCCAAATGTAGGAATACTCCGAGGATGTTTTTTTCTCGAATCCTACTGGAAGCATGGAGATCTTCTTCACCGGGTACGTCATGACGGTCCCGAACGGATACGGCAGTTTCAGATGGATGCCCGGTCCGATGATCTCGTGGTGGATCTTGCCGAAATCTTTCCGGACTCCGAACTCGCCCAGTCCCACAACGTAAAGGCAGGAAAGCGCCCACGCCATGAAAAAGACCATCACGAGCGACGGGACCATCGCACGTGCAACGAATCGGATCGACCAGGACGAACGGAAGCTCACGCCCCATTTCTGTTCCATCGTGAAGAAGAAACTCTTGATCGGATTCCCGCGCACGAAGACCATGTAGCGCAGAAAGACGACCGTCGGAGATCTGAACGACTCCTGCGACGCCTTCGTCGTCATCCAGCCGGAAAAAAGACGGCAGAGCTGCTCAAGGGAAACTAGAAGGATCCAAGCAAGGAAAAAAAGCGTCAGTGCCCATTCCGGCCAGCTTACGATCTGGCGCGCAAGCATGACCGCCGCAAAACCAGCCATCGACCAGCACGCTTCCCACGCTGCCTGCATCATCGATTCCGCTTCCGGAAGATCGGAACTCTGCGTTTCCGTATCGTGCGCGATCGCATCGTAGGAACGTGCAAGCATCAGCCACACGATACTGCACGTCATGACCAAGATCGAGATCAGGATCGTGTGCTCCATCGGCACGAGAAGTATCTGCTCAAGCGGAAAGGCCCACTTCACCAGTGCGTAAAGCGCAAAGCCGGCAAACGCGACTGTCGGAAGGATGCCGATCAGCAGAAAATGGATCACTTTCGACTGATCGTACTCGATCTCATAGGGATTCTCTACGTTCGTCCCCCATTCCGGACGCCGCCACCCTTTCACTTCCGCGAGTTTCGCTCGCATCTTTCCGGCATGAAGGACCAGAAAAGACGTGATCGCCACGAGAGAAAGCTCGATCCCCAGCACTGTCATCAGAAGGGAACCCGAGCCATAGACTTGCAGGCCGTAAATGAACATCGCGAGTGCCGAAACCACCGCAAAACCCGCCGTCGCCATCACCAGACCGCGCCAGCCCCCTCGTGCCGGCGTCCCGGATGGACCGGAGGAGGCGGGATGATTCCCCAAGTTTTCGTATTCAAATCTGCTCATATTTTATTTCCCTCTTTTCTTCGGGCTTTTTAATTGCAGGGGGGCGAAACGAAAAACATACGGATGAAAAAACTTGCGTTGTCTACATGTTCCGTATTTTTTGTATTTTCGCCATTCTGCAAATTTTTTGCTATTGCCATTCACACCTATTATACCATAAATCTATTTATTTGCAATACTCTGCCCATTTTTCCTATTTCATTTCGGAAATATTTTGGGCGGCGACTCCGCAGAATCCTCAAAACCGTACCTTTTCTTGCGGAAAGTAAAAAAAATACGCAAGATAAGACCTTTTTGTTTTGCCTAAAACGAGAAAAACATCAAAAAGTTCTCAAGGAGTGCCGTAGCGTGCCGCAGTGTCGGCTCTTTTGCCGAAAAACGGAACGATCGAAAGTGCGAAAAGACGCAAAGATCGAAAAAATTTCGTCTTCTCCGCGTCTTTTTGAGAGTTTCGTGCTGAACTTTTCCGGATCTTTCCTAATTCGTTCCTCATCCGTTTGCCCAAAGGGAGACGAGCGCCAGAACGAAACCGACGGCGGTCTCGTAGGGGATGAGTTTCAGGCGTTCTCCGATCGGCATTTGCGCGGCTCCGGCAGTTGCGTGAAAAAAGGAACCGTGGGGGAGGTGATCCAGGACCGTTGCGCCGGCGTTGATCATCGCAGCCCCGGCAACCGCGGAGATGCCGGCAGCCATGATGATTTCCGAGAACGACATGGAGGCGATCGTTGCACCGGCGGTCGTGCTGGCAGACGCAGCCGACATTAGGGCGCCGGAAAGAGGAGCGAGCGTCACTTCAGGCAGATCCGTCCACGTGAGAAAATCGAGGACCATGTCTTTCAGTGTCGAATTTTTGATGATTCCTGCCAGCGTTCCCGTTCCGACGAGCAGGATCGCGACGCCCGACATTTTCGAGATGCCGTACTGGAGCGATTCACGGAAACGGTGCAGCTGTCCCGTGGTCAGGATGCAGACGACACCGCCGGCAGGAAGTGCAATGAGCGGATCTACCGAGATGCCGGCAAGAGGCCGAAGCGCGAGAAGCCCCAGCGCAGTCAGCGGTCCAAGGAGTGCGCTCACGATGTTGGGGAGGGCTGCGTTTTGGGAAACTTTAGCGGTTTCTTTCAGCGATTCGGTCTCTAGCGATTCGGTCTCTAGCGATTCGGTCCCCTGCCCCTTCACATTCCGGCGATATTTGCGTTCCAGGATCCATGCAAGAAAGAACGAGGCGCCGATCCCGGCGAGAGCCGGCAGCCAGTTCGCGGCCATGACGGATGAAAGTTCTGCATGAAACTGTTCCGCCGCCGAGATCGTATTTGGATTTGGCGACACGACATTTCCGGCCTTTCCGCCTCCGATCATCGCCAGAAGGACGGCACTTTGCGAGAGTTCCGCTCTTTTGGCAGCCGCAAGAGCGATCGGAGCGGCAGTGATGACCGCCACATCAATGAAGACTCCAGCCATCGCCAGAAAGAAAAGCGCAAGAACGAGCGATAAAAGCACGTTCCTTTCCCCAAGTCCGCGAATGATGGAATCCGCGATCTTCTCTGCAGAACCGGTCTTTACGAGTGCTCCGGCAAGGACTCCTGCTGCGAGGATGCGAACGATCGCAGGCGCCATATCCCGCACGCCCTCGAGCATCCAGTTCACCGTCTGCGTTAGCTCTGCTCCGCCGAGAATTCCCGCGAGAAGAGCCGAAAACATCAGGCTGTATGCAGGGTCAAATTTCCGCAGGATCAAAACGATCCCGACTGACAGACCGACTAAAGCACTGATTCCGCTGCACATGAAAAACCTCTAAAATTCTAAAAGGGGAACATCCGGCTCTCTGGTACTCCTACATCATTTTATCTTGCCGCCAAGAAAAAGTCAGATCCCCGAGTCCGAAAAAAAGCGGAACGGCCGCCGTTTTTTACGCTTTGTGTCTCTTCTGCGTTCTCAGCGGTAAGAGCGGAGCCAGGATCGGTACACACTTTCCGGAAGAGCCTTTTTTCTTCTTTTTCTTCTTTTTCTTCTTTTTCTTCTTCTTTTACCTTCTTGCATCTAGAAGGTCGGGGAGTGAAAAAATTTAGTTCATTCGGCAGCTCCCTCCGAGAGAGATGGACTAAATTTGAAATACGTATGGATCGCGTAACCTTTTTTTTCAGGCAGTTGAGAACCTTTGCCGCAGAATAGATCGCAGCACCAGGAGATCAATGCCATGCCGCGGTAAGCAATGCCCGGACAAATACGGATCAGTAATTTGATTCCGTGCCGTACAGCACCGATCCGCCATAATTTCTGAAAACGCAGGTACTGATAAGACGGTCCGACCTCGCAGCCGGTATACTGGGCGTCTGCAAAAATTTCCAATATCTCGTCTGACGTTCTGAAAATACTGAAGTAATGATCCGTCTCCGAAACGAACGATCCTGTATTTTTCACGATCGTACTGCGTTCGATGATAACAGCATCCGGAGCCAGGAAAGGACGGATTCTTTCTAAGATCTGGAGAATTTCTTCGCGGGACAGATACTGACAAACGCTGGAAAAATAGACCACATCAAAAACATCGCCCGGTTCCGGCATATGATCCAGCACCGACGCATTGATAAATTCGA
>SUVI01000187.1 GCA_015062085.1 Planctomycetaceae bacterium | reverse complement strand
CAGAACGCCGCGATCTGCGTCAGGACACGGCCTTTATCCGGAATGCCGGAAGGAAGGATCCAGTCAAATGCACTGATGCGGTCCGAACTGACGAGCAGGACTTCATCGCCAAAATCGTAAACATCGCGGACTTTACCGCGGCGAACCGGAAAATCGAGCGAGGTTTGAAGAAGGGCAGTTTTGGACATGATTTCTCTCCGCCAAAAAGTAAATGTACTTTAAAATCCAAAATTTCCCGGACGCGCTGACTCCTGGACTCGCGCTCCCGGGGAAAATTCCGGGGATCACGAACTTCCTGAACAGTCTCATGGTTTGCCTGGACTCGCGCTCCCGGGGAAAATTCAAAAAATCTCCACTCACCGTATTATAGCGCAGAACGCAGGAAAAAAAAGGGGGGACGCTTTCCGTTTCTGCATTTCCCGCACTTTTATTTCCCTTTTCCTTCACAAATTTTCCATTTTTTCCCTCAAATTGGAAATTTCCGAACATTCCAGCCATAAATTTTGGAAAAGTTTTTCAGGTGGTCCTTGATGAAATCTGATTTCCCGGTATGATAAAGACCAGTTTTAGACCCTTCAAATTTAACGGACAGGAAAAACGCAGAAACTTTTCCCATACCGGGCGGACCGAAATGGACGCTGCGTGCTTTCTTCCGCAGGTCAGCAAAAAATTTTTCAGCGAAATCCAGCGTAAACCAGCGAAAAAATCAGGTGAGAAAATGGCAGAAAGACGGAACGATTTACGAAACATCGCGATCATCGCACACGTAGACCACGGGAAAACCACGCTCGTAGACTGCCTTCTGAAACAGTGCAGCCAGATGCGCGACGCGGAGTTCGAATGCGATCAGATCCTTGATTCCAACGATCTGGAACGTGAACGCGGCATCACGATCCTCGCGAAGAATATCGCGCTGACCTACAAAGGGGTCAAGATCAACATCATGGACACGCCGGGCCACGCAGACTTCGGCGGTGAAGTGGAGCGCGTCCTCCGCATGGCAGACGGCTGCCTCGTCCTGGTCGATGCTGCAGAAGGTCCGATGCCGCAGACCCGTTTTGTTCTGAGCAAAGCCCTGGATCTCGGACTCAAACCGATCGTTCTGGTAAACAAGATCGACCGAAAAGACGCACGTCCGCAGGAAGTCGTGAACGAAATGTTCGATCTGTTCATCAATCTCGGCGCAGACGAGGAGATCGCAGATTTCCCGTATCTTTTCTCCAGTACGAAAGAGGGCTTCGCGACGCCGGATCCCGCCGTGCGTACGGACTCGGTCGTCCCGCTTCTGGACATGATCCTGGAGAAGATCCCCGGTCCGGAAGTCGAAATGGAGAAACCGCTCCAGATGCTCGTCACGACGGTCGACTGGTCGGAATTCGTCGGCCGGATCGCCATCGGACGCGTGGAATCGGGAACGGTCCGCAAGGGACAGACGGTCACCGTCATGCAGAAAGACGACCAGATGACGCAGGGGAAGATCGCGATCCTTTACACGTTCAACAATCTGGGGAAAAATGAAGTTCATGCCGCGGATGCCGGAGACATCGTCGCGCTCGTAGGACTTCCGTTCGTCGAGATCGGCGACACGATCTGTTCCCCCTCCGCTCCGTCCGCGATGCCGCGCATCCAGGTCGATGAACCTACACTGCGCATGACGTTCGGGATCAACACCTCGCCGCTGGGCGGAAAGGAAGGAAAGTACGTCACTACGCGCCATCTGCGTGACCGTCTCATGCGCGAACTGGAACGAAACGTGGCTCTGCGCGTCGAACAGGTCCCCAAAGCGGACCAATACATCGTGTCGGGCCGCGGGATCCTGCATCTTTCCGTCCTCATTGAGACGATGCGCCGCGAAAATTACGAATTCGCCGTCGGAAAGCCCGAAGTGATTTTCCGCACCATCGACGGAGTCGTTCACGAGCCGTTCGAGCACCTTCTGGTCGAAGTCCCCGCAAACATGACCGGCCCGATCATGGAACTGGTCGGCGCGCGTTTCGGCGAGCTTCTCGAAGTCTCCAGCCGCGGCGATTTCACGCTCCTGAACTTCACTATTCCTGCCCGCGGTTTGATCGGCCTGCGTACGCGGATGCTCAACGCAACCAAAGGGACGGCCATCATCAACCATCGCTTCGACTGCTACAAGCCGAAGGTCGGCGACATTCCGACCCGCCAGTCCGGCGTTCTGATCTCCAACTCGAACGGCCGAGCCGTTGCGTTCGCTCTCGACGCGCTTCAGTCCCGCGGCGATATGCACGTCGCGCCGAACGACGTTGTTTACGAGGGGATGATCGTCGGCGAACACTGCCGCTCGAATGACCTGACGGTGAATCCGACGAAGGAAAAGAAACTGACGAACATGCGTGCATCGGGGAGCGACAAAAATATCATTCTGAAGCCGGCACGCAGAATGACGCTGGAGGAATCGCTGGAATTCATCGAGGACGATGAGCTGGTCGAATGTACGCCGAAATCGATCCGGCTTCGCAAGATCCTCCTCACGGAAGTCGACCGACGCCGTGCCGGCCGTGCTGCTGCGAATTCCGACGACTGAGTACAGAGACTTCAGCCTGAAAGACGTTTTTTCCGGACGGTTCCCAACGAAAAACCGTCCGGAGTTTTTTAATTCACGGAGTTTTTCATGAACGAAGAAATTTCCACCAGTCCCGCCATCAATTTACCGGAAGCTCTTTTGATCCGGACGACCGCAGAAGATCCCTCTCTGGGACCGGAGATCCTGAAACTCTTTCAGGCGGGCTGGACTCGTTTTTTGCTGGAAGATCCCGTCTCGTGGCCGCTTTGGCCGGAGCTGCTCACGGCATTTCCGGACTTCCATTTTGCGCTTCTGGAACCAGAGTCCGGGCGGATCATGGCGGCGGGGATGACGGTACCGCTGGCGTGGAATGGAGAAAATGCGGAACTGCTCGACCGAGGCTGGCACTGGGTCCTGCGTCAGTCACTCGAAGATTTCCGTGCAGGCCGAAAAACGCATACGCTCAGTGCGGCCAACGCAGTGGTCCATCCCGATTTTCGCGGATGCGGATTGGCGGAAAAACTCGTTCTCTCGATGAAAAAGATCGCACAGACACACGGTTTCACGCGGTATATTGCGCCGCTTCGTCCGACGCAGAAAGAAAAGTATCCGCTCACTCCGATCGAAAAGTACGCCCAATGGACACGTGCCGACGGCCTGCCGTTTGATTCGTGGCTCCGTGTGCAGAAACGGATGGGAGCAGAGATCATCGGACCGGCTGAAAACTCGATCCGGATCGAGGCTCCGCTCGGCCAGTGGCGTGAATGGACGGGACTGACCTTCCCCGATTCCGGACCGTACATCATCCCGGGAGGCGCAGTCCCCATGACGGCAGACGTTGAGCAGAATGTCGGCCTCTACATCGCACCGAGCATCTGGGTCGCACACCGGGTCAGCTCTGACGATTCGCCGGAATAGACCGGTCCGCCTAAACAGAACGTCCATCTGTTCCGAATGCCGGGAATGTACGCCGTTTCGGTATTCCCGGCTCTACGCCGTTTCGGTATTCCCGGTCTCCTGCGGAAGAGGCATTTCTTCGTTCGGTGCGTTTCGCAGGATGATCCAGCGAGTCACGCAATAAGCAATGGGAGCTCCTAAAATCGAAAAGATCCCCAGCGCATACGATTCCGGAATTCCAATAAAGTGCATCAGGAAGGCAAAGCAAAGAGCAAAATAGAGCCACGGAACGATCAAAAGCAGGATGCCTGCCGATGAGATCCCGAAAATAACTCCCCATCGAAACCGGGTATGCCGGGCCAATGCCGTCCCGATCCCGGAAGCATACAGCAGACCAGGCGCAAGATGCCGCAGGATCTCCACGGCAGACAGGGACGGATCCGCATCTTTCAGCATTCTGCAAAATCCGCCAAGAAGCCAAACTACGACCGCCAAAGTCAGCCAGCCGAACAGAGCCGGAAGCCAGGATAAAAATTTTTTCCCCATTGAAATTTCTCCTTTTTTAGAAACCCGAAGACGTTCTATTTTTGTTCCCCATTTGAAAAGAGAGCGGCATCCGGGATCCGGAGTGTGCATTCTTCAGGTTGATTTTCGGGATCCTTTCTGCCGTCTCTATCCTAATAAACGCACAAACGTTACAGAAAATCGAAGCAAACAGGATTTTTGAAAAATTTCTTCAAAAAAAGCGGAAAAAAACCTTCCAAAAAACCTTCTTTCCGAGTATAATCAAGACATTCTGATCCATTTCCTGCCAATTCATCACAAAATCGATCCAAAACCATCAGGATCAAGGAGTTTTTCATGAGCGCGAAGCACGATTTTCTTGAATACTTTACCGTAAACCTGTCTGCCGGTTTTGAAACCGTATCGATCGGCGAAACGAACCTTTGGACGTCTCCGGAATCTCCCGGAGTTTCCGTCGAGCGCAAAATCATGCGCGGCGGGCCGTCAGACGGAGTGGAAGTCTTCACGCTCTCCAATCCTGCGATTTCGGTCTGCGTCATGCCGACTCGCGGAATGGGGATCTGGCGCGTCATGGTCCGTCAGGGAGAAAAAATGGTCCGCGTCGGCTGGGAATCTCCCGTTCCGCTCCCCGTCAATCCGCGAAATGTTCCCCTTGATCAGCCCGACGGGCTCGGGTGGCTGCGCGGATTTAATGAACTGGTCGCGCGCTGCGGTCTGGAATCGAATGGTGCACCTGAATTCAACGAAAACGGGACGCTCCGTTACCCGCTTCACGGACGCATCCAAAACACGCCGGCATATTCCGTCCGTCTGCAGATCGACGCAGAAAAACGCGAGCTCCGCCTCACCGGCATCATGCATGAAGGACGCCTTTTCTTCAACTCCCTTGAGCTGGAAAGCTGCCTGACGCTCCCGTTTGACGGTACAGGATTCCGTGTGGACGACACTGTGCGGAATCTCTCGGCACGTCCGGCAGAATTCGAGCTTCTCTATCATGTGAACGTAGGTCAGCCGGTCGCGGATGCCGGTTCCCGCGCAGAAATCCCATTCCAGCGCATCGTTCCACGCTGTCCGTGGGCGGCTCAAAACATCACGTCAGCCCCGGACTACCATGCTCCGGTGACGGGCGAGCCGGAAATGTGCTTCTTCTACGAACTGGCGGCAGACGAAAATGGAAACACCAAAACGATGCTTCGAAACCCCAACGGCGATTTCGCCATGACGCTGGGATTCAGCGTGAATGAGTTCCCCTACTTCTGCCAGTGGAAAGCCCAGCATGCTGCGGAAGACGGCTACGTGACGGGACTGGAACCATGCATCAATTTCCCGAATACGCGAAGTTTCGAGCAGAAAAACGGGCGTGTCGCAGTCCTTGGACCGGCCAAGGAACGGCATTTTGGGATAGATTTCAGTTTTTCCGTCACGAAAGAGGAAGTAGAAACCGCAGCGGCCGCAGTTTCAGCTTTCCAGGCCGAATGTCCCGACCCCGTCATCGAATACGCGCCAAACCCTGAATGGTGCGAATAAACGCGCCATGCCGTAAAATTCCGGACCGCTCGGCAATGCCTGGAAAACAGAGAGACGAAAGGCACGAAAACGGGCGGCGGCGCGAAACTCAAAGGGGAGGAATTTTGAGGTCCGTCCGGCAGCCACATACCAGTTCTGCCGCTGAAAACACGAAATATTCTCGGAAACGCACTGATCATAAATATGAAAAACACGGATCACACGAATTCTTTTTAAAATCAATTTCGCGTATTTCCGTATTTTTCGTGAAATTCGTGTCAGAGCACTTTTCCGCTTTCCTCCTTTTCTTTTCAGGGTGTTTCTGCGGCTCTTCTGTGTCTTCTGCAGCAAAAACCGCGGCTTGAGCTGCTGCGCACCTGCCGGAAGAGCCGAAATTCTTTGAACTGCGTTTTTTTTATCTGCTCAATCGGTAAACTTCCGCAGCATCGTAGCTTGCGGTGTCTTCCGGCGTTTCCTGATGCGAGGCACCAAGGATCATCCCCATTTTCGAGATCCCCTCCGGCGTCGTGACGCAGCCGCGGATGGTCTTCCATT
>SUVI01000186.1 GCA_015062085.1 Planctomycetaceae bacterium | reverse complement strand
AGATAGGTATCCCATTCCAGGTCCTGGTCGGTCACGATCCCCACATGATTGAACTCCATGGCACACTCTTCCAGAAGCCACTTCTTAAGTTCCGGATCCTGACCGGAAAGGGAATCCGCAGCCTTAACTGCATCTGCAAAAACCATCCCGGCTCCCAATGCCGCCATTGCACCGAACATTTCCCGACGATTCATCAAAATTCTCCTTTTGAGCGTTCTGTTTTCTGGTTTCATTCCAGTCTCCGGAAAGGCCAGAGAAAAATGAACTCTGCCGTTTTTTCCGAGACTTTCTTTTTTAAGATTCGGACCAAAAAGCCCACAGACCCACAAAATCCGGAAATTTTCTCAAAAAAAAAGAAAAAAACTTTCAAAATCTGCGGGGGACTCCTTTACGCATGGTGTGATTTGGTTTAAAATATGTGTGATATTTTTTATTTTTGTATTTTTCTGGAGAAATTCCCCATGGCAGAAACCCAAACGCCCTCCCCTAAAAAAAAGATCCTGAAACGCATTATTCTTGCTGCCCAGTACCTTTTGGCTTTCGCCATCGTGTGGCTGATTTGGGGAAAGCTCGAAAGTGCGTGGGAGCAGATCCAGAAAAAAGAATTTCAATTGATGCTTGACAGTTTTTGGCTGACTGCAGCCGGAACGGCGTATGCGCTCTCGCTCGCATTTCCAGCCACGTACTGGTTCTGCGCCCTTCGGCATCTTGGTCAGAGACCGGCTTACGGTGCGACGCTGCGTGCTCATATCGTTGGGCATCTTGGAAAGTACGTTCCCGGAAAGATCTTCGTCGTTCTGATCCGTTCCGGACTGCTGAAAGGTCCCGGCGTCGACACGACGGTCTGCGTACTGAGTATTTTTCTTGAGGGACTCATGCAGATGGCCGTCGGGGCACTCGTCGTGTGTGCCGTCATTCTTGGGTGGTCCATCCAGACGGGAGATCAGAATCTGCTTCTCGGCAGTCTGTTCCTTTTCTGTCTCGTCGGCATCCCGATCTTCCCGCCGTGTTTTAAACTTGGCGTGAAGATCATCGGCGTTAAGAAATTCAGCGATGAAGTCCGAAAAGTCGACCAGCTTTCCTGGAAGACCTTCCTCTTTGGCGTCCCGCTGATGATCGGGTACTGGCTTCTGCTTGGCTTGAGTTTCTGGTGCGTTCTGCGCGGTGTTGGCCTTAACGCACCGTTCGCGGCGGCTTGGCCAAGTGCACTGCTGGCCATCACCGCGTCCATGGTCGCCGGCTTCGTTTTGGTCGTCGCTCCTGGAGGCATGGGAGTCCGTGAAGCGATCATCGTCTCGCTCCTGACCGCGCCGCTCGCAGTATTCACGGATACTCCGGAAGCTGCCGCTGCTGTTTCCGCTGCCGTCCTGCGCATCCTCTGGATCGTCGTAGAACTGATCTGCGCCGGAGTCTTTTTCCTTGCCATTCCCGGCCCCCAAAAGTCCGAAAAGCTCCAGAAGTCTCCTAGCCTCCGGCAGGATCCATCTGACGCAGACACGCTCGAGCGCGGAGAAACACATGGAAAATAAACATTTTGAGCAAAATGGAAATTAAGGAGAATTTTATGTTTTTGTCTATCGTCATCCCCGTCTTCAATGAAGAAGAAAGCCTTCCCGTCCTCATGGAGCAGATCCAGAAAGTCTGCACGGAAAATCACTACGAAAAGGAAGTCATTTTCGTAGACGATGGTTCCCGCGATTCCTCATGGGACGTGATCTCGCGTCTTGCGGAAGAGTATCCCGAGGTCAAGGCGATCCGTTTCCGCCGCAATTTCGGAAAAGCCGCAGGCCTGGAAGCTGGTTTTCAGGCCGCTTCCGGTGATTTCATCATAACGATGGACGCTGATCTTCAGGACGATCCGGCTGAGATCCCTAACTTTCTCGCGAAACTTGAAGAGGGATTCGATGTCGTGAGCGGCTGGAAAAAAGTGCGGCACGATCCGTGGCACAAAGTCTATCCGTCGCGCGTTTTCAATAAAATGGTGAGCAAGCTCTCGAAAGTGCACCTTCACGACCATAATTGCGGCATGAAATGTTACCGCGCGGCCGTCGCTCATGAACTTCCGATCTTTGGCGAACGTCACCGCTTCCTTCCCGTCCTCGCCGGTTCACGAGGGTGGAGAGTCAGCGAGATCGTCGTGCAGCACCGTAAACGCGAATTCGGACACTCAAAGTACGGTTTCAGCCGATTCATGAAAGGGTTCATGGACCTCTTTTCCGTCTGGTTCGTAACGGTTTACGGTCAGCGTCCCCAACATCTTCTCGGCGTTTACGGCACGTTCCTCTGCGTCTTCAGTTTCCTGGCGTTCCTTCTCTCCGGGATCGGTATGGGCGCGCATGTCTGCTACTGGAAGTACTTTGCGAAAACAGACCCGGCTCTCTGGTCCCAGATCCTGTTTTGCGTCGGGATCGGTATCTTCTGCCTTGCCATGATCGGAATGCTTCTGGGAGGAATAGCTTTCCTCATCGGAATGGCCGCGGAACTCCTTACGGCATTTCACCAACAGCCTAACGCAAAAAACTTTGCCGTTTCCGAAAAGATCCGCGTCTAAAATTTTAGCCTTTAGAAAAACAGAGTAAAACAAACAGAAAGGAAACAGATCCTGCACATGGTCACGCTTTTGGCGACAGCACTGGGGATCGGTCTCTCGACGGTATTGGGGGCCGGACTTGGTCTGCTTCTGCGGAATCTTCCCCATCGGTTCAATGACGCGATCCTTGGCGCTGCAGCAGGATTGATGCTTGCTGCGGCAGTCATCGGTTTGATCCTCCCGGCGACAGAATGCACGGGAGCTCCGTTTCTCCTCGTTCAGGTCGTCGCGGGCGTTTTCGCCGGTGCGCTCATGGTCAGTCTCATTGACCAACTGACTCCTCATCTGCACTCTCTGACGGGGTTAGAGCAGGAATCGCACGCCAACGCGGAAGGAATCAGCAAAGTGCTCCTTTTCGTCACCGCGATCGCCATCCACAAATTCCCGGAAGGGCTTGCCGTCGGAGTGAGTTTCGGGACCGGGCATTTTACAGACGTCCTGACCGTTGCGGGAAGCATCGGCGTGCAGAATATTCCGGAAGGGATGGTCATCATCGCGCCGCTGCTCGCTATCGGTGTCTCCCTCCCCCGAACGTTCCTCATCGCGCTTTTCATTGGACTGATCGAAGTCGCAGGCACATTCATCGGTTACTCGCTCATCTCTGTTACCAATGCGGTCCTGCCGTTTGCTCTTGCTTTCGCAGGCGGAATGATGCTCTACGTCATCAGTGACGAAATGATTCCAGAGACGCACGCACATGGCTACGAAAAGATGGCGACGTTCGCCCTCTTGGCTGGATTTATGTTCGTCGTGATCTTCGATGTCCTCCTTGCCGGAGCCTGACCCTGAAAAACGCTCCGTAGAATGTTTTGGTCCACGGAGCGTATCTTTTTGGTTCATCCGTGAACTGCGTACCAGTTTTACCACAGAAGCCGCAGAAAACTTACAGAGAAACACGGATCTTAACACAAAAGGCAATAAAAAACAGATCGCGTGAACTTTTTTTAATTTTAAAAATGCTTTTGCGTCTTTTTCGTATTCTTGCTTTCAGAGACTCTCGCCGCATCATCGAGACTTTCAACGGCATATCGAGACAAAAAAAGACGCTGTGCCGAAACACAGCGTCTTGGTTCAGGAAATCAAACTAGTTGGCTGCAGGTGCCGGAGCAGGTTCTGCAGGTGCCGGAGCAGGTTCTGCAGGTGCCGGAGCAGGTTCTGCAGGTGCTGGAGCGGGTTCTGCAGGTGCCGGAGCAGGTTCTGCAGGTGCTGGAGCGGGTTCTGCAGGTGCTGGAGCGGGTTCTGCAGGTGCCGGAGCAGGTTCTGCAGGTGCCGGAGCAGGTTCTGCAGGTGCCGGAGCAGGTTCTGCAGGTGCCGGAACGGGTTCTGCAGGTACGTTACCAAAACCAGCCGGAATCGGTTCGGTCGGCTTGATCTCCGGAGCACCTTCCGGACGGTAGTCATTTTCCGGAGTCGCATCGTTGAAGACGTCAAACCACTCATCTTTGAAGTTGATCGTCTGGCCAACACGAGCGGAAATGTTCGCCGTCAACGCCATGATCGCGTCCGCCATCGCCACTTTCGGCTGGCAGTGCATCATGAGTTTCGGATCGTCCGTTTTGTAGTTCGGCTCCGGATTCTTGCGGATGCACCACGCGAAATGCTCGATCTCTTCCGTGTATCCAAGGCTCAGATCATGGAGCGCTTCTGTGCCGAGCACCTCATCCATTTTCTGATTTTTCGGGAAATCATCGTCACTGGTCGGCTTCAGAGTGAATTCCGGAGCCTTGAATCCAGTGACTTTCGATTCGCCGCCGCGTTCCACGTGCGCATACTGGTTAACCTCGTAGGTGTACCATAGGTAAGCGTTTTCTTCACGGTCGATCTGGAGGGTACCGGTCGTTCCCATGACGACTTCGCCGTAACCGCCAAAGTCGTTTCCATTGATCGCGGAGTACGCCACAGCCACTTTCTGACGCGGGTCCGTATCGTAGCCCGGCGCAGCATACTCGTAGACGCACGTCATGTGGTCTTCGATGTCACGGTCATTCAGCAGCTCGTAATTACCTTCCGCATTCTTCCGTTTGTTGAAGACGGAACGGTTCGCGAACGCCGTCACGTTGATCGGGTGATGGTGCTTGCCGTCACCGTACATTGCAGCGATGAAGATCCCGGCCGCGTCAAGCTGGTGGCTTCCCAGCTCGGCCATGACGCCGGCACTGGTGCTTTCCCAGAGACGCCAACGGTAGAGTTCCTCCGCAGCCGGAGCGACGTAGGTCTCGTTCCCTTTGCCGTCCACCAGAGTGTGGGCACGGTAGTTCGATTTTTCATCGAGCGGGATCGCGATCTCATCGTTCAGCTGTTCTTCAAACTGCTCGATCTGTTTTTCGATCAGCGGCATTTCGACGTCCTGAATATACGCTTTTCTCGCGACCAGCTTTTCACGTGCGATCTCGTTCATGCGGATCGCGAATTTGTCACCGGATTCACGCAGGACTTTCGCCTTTTCGTCGCAGGCGGCAATCGACTTTTCAAGTTTCTCCAGCTCTTTAACGAAACGGTTTTTCTTGTTGACGTGATTTTCCTTATTCTTCTTGATGCGGTTCAGAAGAACGAGGTCATTTTCTGTGTATTTTCCGTCTTTCTGGTTGATGACGGATTCCGGGATCGGCGGCTGCCAACTGTCCGCACCAGGCTGATTGTTACGGTGCCACTGCGCACGAATGTAGTGGATCTTGCCGAGAAGCCCCTGTTCGATCGCATTGATCGCATTATTGTACAGCACACTGTAGTGCCGCTGGTGGCCGGTGGCCATGTGTTTGCGGAGACGCGCCGCAACACGGCCCATGTCCTTACACTTCGCAATGTCATGCGCCATGAGCTTTTCCGTCAAGACGTGAAGTCCAGCATTCATCGCTTCGATCGCCGCGACGTGATGCAGATGGAGCGGAAGAGCGATCAAAACCGCTTCCAGTCCGAGTTCCTCTTTTGCAGCCAGAAGCTCATGGTAGTCTTTGAAGACCTTGACCTGCGCGTCAACTTCTTCCTTCGTTTTGCGGAACTGCTCGCCGCACTCGGAGTAAACGCGGTAAATGCCGCGGCGGACTTTGCGCCCCTTGGGACTTGCCGTCACGTCGCCGTTGAACGCACGCCAGCGATTGTACGAGCGAATGTCTGCGATCGCCACGATGTCGACGAAAGCCGGATTGCAGGCACCGATGAGCACAGAACCTTCGTCACCGGTACCAATAACACCGATACGGACCGGTTTGTCCGGCGTACCGTAACCGTAGTAGTATCCGCCGCGCGTGACGTTGGAATTGGGGTCGTTTTTCGTACGCAGCCAATCCCGGAAAAACTCACCGCGCATCTGGGGGCTGGCCATTACGGCGCGAAAGTTCGCTTCGCCGATGCTTTTATTTTCAGGAGTTAAATTCATATTTTATCCTTAAATCTGTTGATCAAATTTTTCTCAAATATTCCCTGCGGATGAAACTCAGACCTGGTATTCCG
>SUVI01000185.1 GCA_015062085.1 Planctomycetaceae bacterium | reverse complement strand
TCTTTCGGGGATGAAGCGCGTCGGTCTTTCGGTCAAGAATGTCGTTCAGAATGTAGACCGTGCTTGACCAGCAGCAGAATGCCGCAAAAGCACTTCCGCTGAAAAGCAGGATCTGGCTCACCGTCCAATGCGTGAACGCGTTTCCGAAAAGGATCGGAAGCAGAAGAAAACCATTTTTCGTCCACTGGGTCGGGCGAAGCATCTTGATACAGGCACGTACATTCATGATTTTGACGAAATGATCTAAACTGCGTTTCAAACAGGGGGAACGATCGGCGGAAAAATTTTCAGTATCCGCCCGAAAGTCCTTTTTGGCAAACTAATGGAATGGTTAAAATTTACCGATTATTTGCAATATCGGAATTTTTCACCCTAAAAGTAGAGCATTAAGAAAAATTTACCAAAGAAAATGAATCCAGAAACCACCCAAGAAAAAACCGGTTCCATTCGCCTGCATTTCGATTTTCCGGCGTTTTTGATCGCATTTTCTTCCATGTTTTTCGTTTTCGGCACGGTACGCCTTCCGGCAGTATTTGTATTGCTGATTCAGGCTGCGTTTTTTGCCTTGGTCTACGTTCTTATTTGCCGAAACGGAGTTTTTCCCACAAAGAAAGCTTCCGTTTTCGAACTTTTCTACCTCATTCTGCTCACATTGACGGGTTACAGCTGCCAGCTCGTGAGTTTGGGTGAACTTTACCCATCCATCGTACAGAAAGAAACAGAGATCCTCCCGAGTCTTCCGTTTTCTGTACTGGGTGCCATCCTTTGGCTGGGAAGCATGCCGTTTCTTTTTTGGGGCTGGAGATGGATCTTTTCATGGATCCTGCCGGACCTTAAACGTTTTTTTACGTCCTTTACCCGCGCGGAGACCATTTTCGCGGCAGTACTGTTTCTCCTGATGTTCGGAACTGTTTTTTGGACTTCGACCCAAACCAGTTTTCTCATTGCGCCGAAAACCGCAGGATCGTTCCTGGAAAACTCCGAACTGATGCAGATGCGCGGCGATGCGGCATGGAATCCCGAAAGGATCCTGACCGACGTCTTTTTCGGAACGGACACTCGCACCTTTTACTCTTTCTGGAACTTCACCTGGCTGAACATTTTCCGTCATCCATTTTACGGATTCGCGTGGATGCCGTTCATTCCGCTTTTCCTTTTACTCACGCTGATCTTTCATTTTTGCGGCTTCGGTGTCTGGTTTTACTCTGCCGGGCTGGCGTCCGCGCTCCTTCAGATCGTCTGGTGGACCGTCACTGCGGTCATGCTGCGCAGGCTGGTCAAAGAGATCACCGACCGTTCCTTTTCCTTCGCCTTCATGGTCCTTTACGCGCTCTCTTTTCCCGCGCTTTTTGTATTCTTTCCGGAACGCCTGATCCTCACGACTGCGACCCTCGCTGCGTTCGTGTATTTCCGCTACTCGCGGCAACTTGAACCGGGATCCGCAACGCCCTTGGCTACAGTCTCGGCTACAGTCTCGGCTACAGACTCGGCTACAGTCTCGGCTACAGACTTGACCGCAGACTCAGCCGCCATTTCAACCACAGTCTCCGCCGCCAGACTCACCCCTGCGGATTCCGTTTGGGCATTCGCTGCCATTGGGACGACGCTGACTTCCGCACTCATTCCGGTCTGGGCGCTCTGGCAGTGCCGACGTTCCTTCCGAGGATTCCTTCAGGAAGTCTCCCGTTTCGCGGTTTTATGTACGATAGTTTTCGTACTTCTTGGGTCCTGTCTGCTTGACCTGCATTACGGCATCACCCAATGTTTCCGCTGGACGCCGCATACCTCCGAAGTCCAAACCCAACCTGACGTCCAAACTCAAACTGCCGACTACGCACAGGGAAGTCAGTACCTGCATTTTCTGCATGCGAATATCTTTACGCCAAATGCAGAGATCACGCAAGACCGATGCGATTCCGTTTCGCCCAAAGAGATCTCTTCTCGCGTCCTCTACACCGGCGGAGCGATCGGAATTCTGGGACTTCTTTCCGGCATCATGTACCGAAAGTCGCAATTCGTTCAGACCGCTTTTCTCTGGTCGCTGACGGCATTCATTCTGCTGTGCGTCCTTGGTTTTGGAGCGCGTTTCAACGAAATGGTCCTTTACGTTTCCTATTTCTCCTGGGCGATCCTGCCGCTGGCGGTACTCCCATTTTACCGCCTCCTTGGGAACCGATGGAATCAGGCCGCGCTCCTTCTTTTCGGCATGGCAGCCCTCACATTCGGAATGAATGCGGCACTGTTTTGCGAGATACTCCAGCAGATGACCGACACGTACATCATTCCTTGAGCTGAAGAGGACCTATAATTGCGGGAAACTGCGGGAAACTGCGTGAGAAGTGCGGGAAACTGCGTGAGAAGTGCGGGAAACTGCGTGAGAAGTGCGGGAAACTGCTGCCAAAAAGGGGAGAAAAAATGATCGTGATCGTCGCCAATTCACTGCCGCCCGCCATTCGCGGAAAGCTGAAACTCTGGTTCGTGGAGCCGAAACCGAACGTTTTCGTCTCCGGGATCAAAGACTCGCTTGCGGACCGCGTCGTGGAGCTCGTGCTGAAATACGCGCCGGAAAGCTCCGGACTTTTGGTCTTTAAATCGACCCGCGAGCCGCCGTTTTACCGCATCTACGCGCACGGCACACCGGCCAAAACGCTGGACGTCCTGACCGGTTTTCAGCTCATCGCGGACCGCAACGATGGTTTTCGTTCGTCAGAACCGGATTTTTGATGTTTTTTGCGGCTCTTCCGGCAGCTGTGTACCGATCCAGATACCGATCCAGATACCGATCTCACCACTGAGCGCGCAGAAGAAACGCAGAAACACTCGGAAAAGAAAGAGGAAAAAGGCAGGGAACGTGCCCTGACGCGAATTTCACGGAAAACACGAAAAAACACGAAAGATTTAAAATATTTTTAAGAGCATTTTGGTGAATTTCGCATTTTTTCGAGTTTTTCGTGTTTCCTTTCAGTGGCTTTCTATGAACTCCTCTGTGTTTTCAGTGGTAAAAAACTGGTACGCAGTTCCCGGATGGACCGAAAATAAAATGGTACCGCAGTTTACGTAAAAGGAAACACGGTTTACTCACGGTCTTTTCTTTCATACGAGTAGCCGAATTTTTCCACGTAGCTCATCGCGCAGATCGTGTTTTCTCTGCTGCCGGGCTTACTGGAGTCTGGTTTTGCCGGATTTTTGGCTCGGTCGCGCAGTTTAAAATCATCGCCGACGAATGCCGCACGCAGAGGCCGGTCACTGTCGTCTGTGCCGACGTAAAGTACGTGTTTCAGCTCCTCAAGACGGAATCCGGAGTAGGCCGGAGCGGCACTGACGCGGACGCGGACGAGAAACCGGTTCAGTTCCTGTGCGCACTGGGTCCGTTCTTCGCGGGAGGCAGTTTTCGGCGGGATCGTGATCCAGTTTTCGCTTCCAAACGGCAGAAGGCTCCCCTCTTTCCAGTCTTTCAGAAGCAGGACCTCGACCGTTTCCTCCTCAGAATAGCGCGTCGCGGCCTCCGTGTCGTTCTGCGTGTCTTTCGCTTTTGATCGACTGAGATCCGCGAATCGTTTCAGTTCTCGGACCTCATCATCCAACTGACTTTTCAATTCCGCGTACCAGCCCGTCTCTTTCCGCTCGGAGTACGTCGCTTCGATCAGCTCGCGCATATCGCCGGGGATGGTCAGATGTGTGCGTCCCTCAAAGACTTCCTGTGTCCGCATGAGAACGTACGGCGCATAGACCGGCGGCGTTTTTTCGTACTTGGAAGAGGTCTCTTTATTTTGGAACGGTTCCTCGTTCAGGATCTCCACGACACACTCTGCAGATCTCGGACGGAGAGGATCCAGTTTCTCGTGACGCCAGAGTCTCCCGATGCGCTGGAGGAGCATATCCGTCGGGCAAAGGCGCGTAAAGAGCCTGTCCGCGTCGATGTCGACCGACTGTTCCAGGACCTGCGTTCCGACGAGGATCTTGCCTCCTCCGCGTTTCTGTCCTGATTTTCCGTACTTTTCGACCCAAAGGTCTTCCTTCTCGCGCCGCGCGAATTCCTGAAAACGCGAGTGGATCAGCCCGGCCTCCACCCCCGGAGGCAAAGTGCAGGAAATGCGGCGGAAGACTTCCTGCGCGCTGCTGACCGTGTTTTCGATCCAAAGGACGCACTCACCGCGTTCCGCGCATTCCAAAGCGGAGTTTAAAGACGCTTCAAGCGAGGAACTGTGCACGATCCGAACGTTCTTGGAACGCATTCCGGACCGGTCCAGTTCCGGATAAAAAACGCCCTCTTCATCGCAAATGCTCAAAAGCGGGTACGGCACGCCAGCGGCTTCTTCCAGCGTGTTTTCCAAAGTTTCAAGTCCGAGCAGGCCGTTTCGGAGTTTTTGAGTCAGTGTGGCAGACAAAAGAATGACAGAACAGCCCCACTGCCGGAGACGTTTCACGAGATGAAGGATCAGCGTGCCGGTGTACGCGTCGTAACTGTGGATCTCATCCAGGATCACGACTTTCCCCGCAGCCCCGAGTGCCCGAAGCGCATTGTGCCGAACGTTGATGACCGCCATCAAAAGCTGGTCGATCGTCCCGACGGCAAACGGTGCGAGAAGTGCCCGTTTTCTGCCGGAAAACCAGGAATCTGCCTCCGGCCCGGCCGACTGAAACCCCCTTTCGCCGTCATTCTGAAACGAGTTCTTCAAAGAACGGTCCTCAAGCCAGGATTTTCCATGGACCAGAAGTGCTTTCCTCCGCGTGTCCTCCTCAAGAATGTTCCGCAAAAACGGCTCGACGCGCTCGTGGATCTTGTTGGAAGTCAACTGCGTCGGCAATGCGAAGTAGATCCCGCTATGCCGATGTTTCGCGAGCAGCTCGTACGCCAAAGCCAGCGCAGCCTCCGTCTTTCCAGCGCCCATCTCCATTTCCAGAACGTACACGCCGCCGGGCTTGATATTTTCCGGATCAGTCATCGCCCGTTGGATGGCGTTCGGCTCAAATTCCGGCACTCCCTCCGCCGCAAACAGCTCACCAAATCCCAACCCCTCCCGACACGCAAACGGCACGAACCCCGCCTCCTGCACGACTTGAGCAAACCGTTCTTTTTCCGGAACTTCTCCATTCGCCAGCTCCATCCCGGAACTGAGCCAGTCCGCAAGTATCGTCAGCCCCAAGACCAACGGCTGTTTCGACTCCTCTGACGAAATGTCTTCCAGCGTGATCCCGTGCGGCTCCGCGTACTTCCGGATCAAATCGCGAACGAAATCTTCTCGGTGTTTTTCCCATGATTCCCCGCCAAGATCTTCATGCTCCGCAGACATCGTTCCCGGAGAACATTCTTTTCCATGGTGACTGCCCGCGATTTTGGCCAAACGGCAAAGTGCAAGTTTTTCAAGAGTTAAAAGCGAGGGAATGCAGTGGTTCTCCTTTTTCCACGATCCATGCGCAAAAGATCCCGGAACGATTTCCTGAAAATCCAGGTCAAATGCCCGATGGATCTTTTCCTGGAAAAGGGGTGAGACTTTTCCCACATCGTGAAGCAGCGGAGCGAGGAGGTCGCGCTTTTCCCAAAGAGAATCGGTCCGGAAATGCGAAAAGTAGCCGTCGAGCAATTCCCGCGCGATCTCAAAAGCCGCCGCGGAATGCGCCTCCACCGTACAGCCGGCAACAGTTTCAGCTCCATCTCTCGCGGTTTTGGCCAGGCATTCATCGTGAGAAAGTACGGGGATCACTTTTGCTGGTTGCGTGCTCTTCAGTCTAGGCATTTTGCGTTTCCTTTCACGTGTCCGGGGATCATTCCGTCTGGTTTTTATATTGGGAGCACACAAAAAAAAAGGCTCTGGTAAAAACCGGATCT
Source organism: Planctomycetaceae bacterium (assembly GCA_015062085.1). Next base: position 297 of record SUVI01000185.1, on the reverse strand, counting down.
ATTTATATTTATCGGATCTACTCACCTCTGTCCGACTGTTTTTTCTGATTTTTAGGAAAACTTTTCTTGACTTTTCCAATTTTCATGGTATAATCAGAAAGACAGTGGGATGGGCGTTTGGAGTGTGTGTTTGGTGTGAAAGGGGGAGGCTGCGAAAATGGCTGAAAAGATTCCGTTTGAACTGCCGCCGACGGCAGATGTCGTGTTTCAGTATCTATTTTCGTCGCCTGGTGCGGAAAATGGTCTGAAGTGCTTCATCAATGCCATCAATATGAGCGCGGGAAGGCGCTTGATCGA
>SUVI01000184.1 GCA_015062085.1 Planctomycetaceae bacterium | reverse complement strand
TTTCCGTCGCGGAAAACAGCCGGATCGTCGTGGAACCCAACGGCTACTTCCTCCAGGAAAAGTTTGAGAGTCCGCAGGAAAAGGTCTACGATGAGTTCTACAAATACGCGGGCGATCTGACCGAAAACGCGAACCAGATCACCAATATGGACGAGTGGGTCAACAGAAACGACGCGCTCCGAGCGCAGAGTTCCACGGACATCTGGGGTCCCCTCGTTGACAAATCGGTCACGAACGTCTTCGAGACGGTCCTGGAAAACACGACGGACGCGCCGATCTCGATCGACATTGGAAAGACTTTCCGTAATGACGCCTCGATTCTCATCGTTGAGAAGGAGACCGGAACAAAGGTCGCGGAGATCGCTTTTGAGGAAGGGAACTCCGATTTTGCCCAAAAGGTACTGGAAGGCGTCGTCCTCGAACCGGGCAAACAGTATGCCGTGACGGTCCGCGCGACGCGCTTCAATATGACGATCGGAACTTCAAAGGACGGCAACAATGTCCAGAATGGTCTGAACGGTGATCTGAACGATCTGGTCGGCGTCGGCGTGCGTCTCTCCGGTACGGAAAAATGGTGGGGGATGAACCTCTCCTACGCTTCCGGCGATTGGGGCTGGTACGGCAGCGGGATCAAGAGTTCCATGACGCAGGACACGACTTTCAACGCGAAGTCGCTGAACATCGCGGAAGGCAAGACCCTCGACATGAGCATCGGCGGCGGTGCGAAGACCACGATCGAAACGAACGTGACGGGTGCCGGTACGCTTCATTTCTCCAATGATTACCTGAATGAGGCCCACGCGCAGATGGCGGGCGGCGCGGAAGGAAACGTCTCGGTCGGCGAGAACGTCGTGCTTTCCTCGAAGGGGGACATCACCATTGGCGGTTCTCTGGAACTCGTCGGGGGAACTTTGCTCGTGGATGCCCAATCCGGATCAATGACCGTCGACAGCATTTCCGGAACCGGTCTCATTGAGATTGATCTGGATTCATTCACTGAAGCGAATATGGACGCTTTTTTCGTGCTGACTGATGAGTCGGAAAGCGATTTTGAGAATATCGCGCTGAGCCTTTCCACTGACGAAATCACCGCGCATACCGGAAGGGATTACGCTCTGTTCGCGAGCGAATTTCTCACCTCCCAGGCTGTCATTGACGCATTGGAAGATTCCGCTGCCGGCCTCTGGAACATCTGGGAAGACGCCAACGTCATTTACGCTTCACTCGCCTCCGGCGCGGAGCAGTCGGTTCCGGAACCTTCAGCCTGGATACTGCTGATTTCCGGTGCCATGGGACTCTTCATGCTCAAAAAACGCGCTGCCTGACGTCTCGCGAATCTCTCGCGCGCTTCGTTTCAAGCCTCCCTTTTCGGGGAGGTTTTTTTTATCCATTTTGACCTCAAATTCCCCTCCGAAGGAGGGGTGTCGAGCGCAGCGAGACGGGGTGGTTTTCCTCTCGGACTCTTCTTTCAAAAACTTTTTAGTCTTTTATTTTTAAATCCATCACGCACGGCCCAAAAACTTTCGGAAAGTAACGAAATTTCCGAAAAAACGAGCGTGCCGTCTCAATAGAAGAAACGATTTTGACGATAAAATAAAACGTGCGTTTAAGCGGTAAAGGAGCAGCCTGGCCTGACAGAGCGGGAATTTGGCGGAGGAAGAGAAAGAAGAGAGTGAAGAGCTTTGGCGGAAATTTTACGTGGAGAATCTGACGCAATGAAATTGACGGTTTCCATCGCACTGTGCACATTCAACGGAGAACGATTTCTCCGGGAACAGCTGGCGAGTTACGCGGCGCAGAGTCAGCTTCCGGATGAAGTCGTCGTCTGCGATGACGGCTCGACGGACAGCACGCTGGAAATTCTTGAGGAATGGGCAAAAACCGTTCCGTTTCCGGTACGGATCTTCCAGAATGAGCAAAACCTCGGCTACGCACAGAATTTCGGGAAAGCCGTCTCGCTCTGCGAGGGAGACATCATTTTTCTCTCCGACCAGGATGACGTCTGGATGCCGGAAAAGATCGAGCGGATGGTGAAAGTCTTTTCGGAGGATCCGGAAATCGTTCTGGCTGTCTCGGACGCATTCATCATGGATGCTCAGGGGAAACGGCAGGACGGGAGCCTGCGCGAACTGACGCAGCTCTGGTACTTTGACGAACCGGCGGCGTTCTGCACGCTTGATCCGCGTCCCGAAGACTGCTATCCGCAGGGGTGCGCCTCAGCATTTCGGGCAAGTCTCCGTGAACTTTTTCTTCCGATCCCTTCACGGTGGACCCACGACATCTGGCTTCAGGTCATCGCGCCGCTCGCTGGCAGGGGGAAAGTCGTTTCAGAGCCGCTTTTTTCGTATCGTCTTTACTCGGGCAACACGTCGGCGTTTGGACTTTTTGAGGAACGAAAACGGATTTGGGAGCACAAAAAGAAAATCCATTACTGGAACATCCCGCAGCAGTACTGGGCCTGGCTTCCGATGATCGGACAGTTTGAAGAACGCCTTTCCCGCCTCCCTAACGAAAGACAGAAACCGATCCGAAAGCGTTTAAGGCAGAACGCCCGTCATTTTACGAACCGAAACCGCATTCAGAGGAACGCACTGGCCTTCGGTATCCTGTCGCTTTGGGAGATCTTCACCGGCGGCTATTTTCGGCGTCCTTTTCCGTTCCGTTCGTTGTTTCACGACCTGAAACTCGGCCTTCGGAATGCCGCGGATCCGCGAAAATACCGTGAGGAATGGAAACTTTGGAGAGGCAGATGCCAGAAAAACCAGAAGTGAGGTCCCCATGAAAAACCCCGTCAAGCTCCTTCATTCTCTTTACCTTGCGGTCCGCTACACGCTTCCGATCTGGATCGATCAGCACACGCATCCGCCATTTTTTCGTTCCATCCAGTACCGTTGGCTGAGCCGGACACACCGTGCCCGCGTGAAGCTGATCCAGCGGCAGTACGAGATCGCGTTCGGCAGGCCGCTGGACCTTGAGGCTCCCAAAACACTTAACGGGAAGATCCAGTGGCTGAAGCTCTTTCGTCCCGATCCGCTGATCACGCTCTGCGCCGACAAATACCGCGTTCGGGAGTACGTTAAAGAGAAGATCGGCGAGCAGTACCTTCCAAAACTCCTCGGTGTCTGGAAACGTCCGGAAGAGATCGATTTCACGCAGCTTCCGGAACAGTTCGTCCTGAAAGTGAACTGGGGATCCGGCCAGAATCTGATCTGCCGGGACAAAAAAACAATCTCAGAAACGGGGTATCGTAAAACGCTCCGACGCTGGCTTCGGCCTTTCGCCAACCAGTACTATCTCGCGCTGGAATGGGGATACCGCGATATTCCGCCGCGGATCATCTGCGAGGAATATCTGGCGTTTCTGGAGCAAAATCCCAAAACGTTTAAGATCTTCTGCTTCAACGGTGAACCGCGCGTCGTGCAGCTCGTCATGGACGACAAAACGCCTCAGGAAACGATCAATTACTATGATACCGAGTGGAATCTGCTCCCGTTCCGGCAAAATTTCCCAAATAATCCAGCGAAGATCCCGTGCCCAGTTTTCTGGGAGCAGATGCTGGAACTCGCCCGAAAATTGAGCGAGCCGTTTCCGTTTGTGCGGACCGATTTTTTTGAAAGTCCAGACGGTGTCCTTTTCAGCGAACTCACTTTCTATTCCGACGCGGGGCTGGCGCGATTCGAGCCGGAAGAGTGGGACGAAAAACTGGGAGAAATGCTTGAACTTCCGGAACCAATGATCGAAAAAACGAAATGAAGAGGTGGATGAAATGAAAATGATCTTCAAAGAGATCCTCAAGAAAATCTACCGCCGGATCTTCGGGAAAATTTACGCCGACATGGAGGCGAAGGTCCGTCATTTGGAGGACAAAATGTTGGTCATTCAGTCCGGATTGTGGGACGAAGAATTCTATGTGCGCGAGTCGGGCTGGTGTCGGCGCGGAGATGATACGCCGCTGGACCACTACCTGACGAAAGGGTGGACTCAGGGATTTGAGCCGTCTGAAAAGTTTGACGGAAACGCCATTCTCAATGCCAAGCCGGATCTTCAAATCAATCCGCTGGTTTATTTTTTGAGGTACGGCCGCTATCCTCTCGGAAACGCGTTCCGTGCCCCAGAGGAGACCGTCCGAAAGTATCTTGACGCGAAAGCCGCCCGAACGCAGCCCGTCAAAAAGGTCGTTTACTCGTGCGTCACCAACGGATACGATGACCTGAACGAGATCCGCGCCTTTTATTTCACGCCTCCGGATTGGGACTACGTCTGTTTCACGGATGATGAAACACTGATCCAGCAGAAGACGCTCGGAATTTGGGAGATCCGACCGCTTCGCTTTACGGAAATGGACGTGATCCGCAACGCGCGCCGGCACAAGCTCCAGCCGCACGCACTTTTTCCCGAATACGAAGAGAGTCTCTACGTTGACGCAAACGTGAATATCCTGACGCCATACGTCTTTCAGGAAATCGCCCGCCGCAAAACGGACCTGCTCATTTCTGCGCACGCGACCCGAAAATGCCTTTACGAAGAATTTCAGTTTGTGCTTTCCGGGGGACTCATCGATCCGGAACTCGGCGCGAAGCAGATTCAGGCGTACCGAGACGCGGGTTTTCCGGAAAATTACGGACTCCACGAAACGAACGTCCTCTACCGGCGGCACCACGAACCGAAAGTGAAGGCATTGATGGAGGAGTGGCTTTACTGGATCGAGAATTTCACGCAGCGCGACCAGCTAAGCCTTTCGTTCGCGCTCTGGAAACACGGAATCTCCGTGAAAGAGAGCTCGATCCATAATGCGCGTGTGGAAAACCCGGATTTCTGCGTTTTCACCCACGCCGGGAGACTCCGGAAGAAAAAAGAGACCTAAACCGCGTTTTCCCGCTCAACTTCGCGGCATCAGAAACGGCTGCCGCTCCGAAAGAGTCCGGCCAATCCCTCTTTCAAATCAAACAGAAAGGAGCGGATCGGCTGCTGGTGCTGGAAATAGCCGCCGCGGAGGAGTTCCCAAAACGCGAGCCAGAAGCTGGTCAAGAAATGGTCCTGCACGCGGACTCTTCTTCCGAAATGGCGTTTCTGCCGGTCCAGATAGCGTAAATAGCGCGTTTTGTACCCGCAGTCCGGCATGGCGGCAAAATGCTTTCGCAGATCCTCGGCCAGGGGCGCGTGAAAGCGGAACTGCCCGACGCTGGTGAGATAGTAGACATTTCGCCCGTTTGCCCAATCCGGTTCCCGGCCGAGCGCGGAGGCGTTCGTCGTGTGCCTTCGGAAACGCATGAGCGGGACCTTGAGCGTCTTCATTCGGGTATGAAACGGCGCCATGGTGAAGACCCACGTGTCATGCGCCCATGGAGCGGGAAACGGAAAGAGTTTCTCGACGATCGATTTCCGAACCGCCGACATGCAGCCCGCGCAATCCGGATGCTCTTCCGCCTGATCCGCGAGAAAATAGCTGGAATCGACCGGATGATAGATTTTGAAAAGTTCCGTCACGCGCTCCGAAAGCGGCTTTCCGTCCTGGTCAATGAGAGTCCGACCGCAATAGACGACCCCGACGTCCGGTTCTTCCTCGAAAACACGCGCCATCCGCTCCAGTTTTTCCGGAAGCCAGACGTCATCCTGATCGGCAGGGAAAATAATATCTCCGGAACAGCGCGTCATCACGTTCTCAAAGTTCTTCTCGTAGCCGAGATTCTGCGGATTCTGAATGATCTCGACGCGAAACGGCACGGTTTCCGCCCAATTTTGCAGGATCTCCAGAGTCCCGTCCGTTGAACAGTCGTCTCCGATAATGACCTCATCCGGCAACCGCGTCTGCGTCTCGAAACTCTCCAGCTGCTCACGCAGGAAACGCTCTCCGTTAAAAGTACACATGGCGATGGAAATTTTCAGGGGGCGTTTCATTAAAATATCCTCTTTTATCGAATATTCAGATCACGGAGGACTTTTTTGTCCACCGTACAAAAAAGTTCGACAGATCCCGTGTATCGTGTCAGCGGGACTCTATGGACCTAAGGTAATTTTGTGCCAGCTCATAATCAGCCGGCGTATCGATCTCAAAACAGTTGATCGGATGAAATTTCAAAGGCAGTTTTTTAGCTAGCGTATCGCAAATAAAACGTTCCTGCGGATCGATCGGAAAATCCACGAACGCGACGCCGCTCCATTCCCACTTGGATCCTGGCGTACGAGTGAATCCGCGAATGGTTCCATCTTCGTCATTCGTCTCGGCAAAAACAGCCT
>SUVI01000183.1 GCA_015062085.1 Planctomycetaceae bacterium | reverse complement strand
ATAATTCGGCAGACGATCATGCCGGCATCATCGCTGACGGCACGCGCGGAAATGTTTTCCAGAATTTAACGCCCAATCTCTCGAACATCATTTCCGATTACGAAGCCAACCGCCCCGTCGCGGAAGGCAGTATGTACCACGGTTCCTCCGCTTACCAAAATAATTTCGCGCATGTCTGGTCGGGGTATTTCACGCCGGACACGACGGGGGAGTACACCTTCTGGACCACTTCGGATGACTGGGCCTGGGTGCTCGTCGACCTGAATCAAAACGGCATTTTTGAAAAAGAAGAATGTATCTCCGGAAAGACCTGTGCTGTCGGTACTGCGAAAGTAAACCTCACGGCCGGAGAATCCTACGCGACGATGTTTACCTATACAGAGGCCTCCGGCAACGAATACTGGAGTTTCCAGGCTGGTACCGGGACTGTGGACGCCAACACTTCGAAAAACGTCCTGATCGGCGATAATTCCGGCTCGTGGAGCCTCGCGAAATCGCTGGATTACTCGAAGATCGACCTTTCCGTTACGGACGCCGGGTCCGAAATGGAACTCAACACGCCGAAAGCGGCCTTCAAATCCCTCACGATGACCGATGGTTCCGACCTGACCGTTTCCGGGACCGCACAGCGTGTGGAAGTCGGGTCCCTCACCAGTGCCGCCGCCGAGATCGACGCCCCCGGAAAAACGCTGGCAGTCTCCAATCTGGAACTGACTCAGGAAGCGAATGCGGAAAGCGTCTTCACACTTAACGGCGATCTGGAACTGGTGGACGGCGCGCACGTTTCCTTTGACCTGACGGACAGCGACACGGAATTCATGGACATTCTCGGCGATCTGGTCCTTGCGGGGGACGTGACTTTCCAGATCGAAGGCGAGATGGGGCTTCGCCGTGCGGATCTGATGGAGATCCACGGAACGCTTGACGGCAATACGCTCTCGAGCATCGCCGTGGTCAGCGATTCCCTCTACGATGTGTACCTCGGCTTCGAGAATGGAATGCTCTACGCAGACATCGGCGTTCCGGAACCGGGAACCTGCACGCTGCTCATTCTCGGTGTGTTCGGTCTCCTTAGTCTCGTTCGCCGGGAACGGAAGAGCAAAAAGTAGGTTCACCCGAGAGCCTCAAAATCGCGAAAAGTTTTGAAGAGTGCGTCTGAGAGGGAAACGATTACTAAAAAGTTTCCCTTTCAGACGTTTGTTTTTGGTACGGCGGACAGCGAGACGGCAGCGAGACGGCAGCGAGACGGCAGCGAGACGGCAGCCAGACGGCAGCGAGACGGCAGCGAGACGGCAGCGAGACGGCAGCGAGACGGCAGCCAGACGGCAGCCAGACGGTATCCGCAGAGTGCAGTTGCGTGCGGGACCGCTTTTTTCGCATTTTCTGTGTTTTCCGAATTTCTCTTTTGGTGTCTTGCCGTGCTGGGATCCGCACGTACATTTCTGGTGGTTTATTTTTCTCTGTTTTGCCTATTTTTTCAATTTGGTGACGTTTTCTTTTTCATTTTTCTTGGACATCTGACAGAAATCAGAAAAAATGGCAAAAATTAAAGTTTCACACTGGGAAAAGACGATAAAATTTAAGGATTATTCCGATTTTGCGAGCCAATAGAGTGTCAAAATATTTGGCTCGTCCTTTAACCAGTGAGAGATACTTGGCGAAAATGGATAGCAAAAATCGTTCAGAACTTAATGAAAATGTCGTTTCCGGCATCTCCCTGTCCTGCAGCGGGGATCCAGATATGCGTTTGAAAAAAGAGACCGTCCCGGTTTCGGCAGATGATCTGGACGATTCGATCTGGTCGGATTCCGTGTCGCGTCCTCTTGAAGGAGTCTCGGGAGAAGATCCTGGCGATATTTTTGGGGATGCGCCGCTTTCGGTCGCGGATCTGAAAACAGAATTGACAAAATTTTATGAGGGAACCGCAATGAAAAAGCACTCTTCGGAAACAGAAATCCATTTAGGAGAGGCTCGGCCTCTTTCACTTCCGGAACCGGGCAAACGGCTTCAGTCGATGATGCTTGAAGTTGGAGTTGGCCGGCAGAGTATCGATTCCTGCCGAATGCAGGCGGAAGCGGCGAGGAACGTGTGCGAGAGAGACGGTTCCCGGAGCGGTGCGAGGGGGCCGGAGACGGACATGAAAGCGTTTGATGAGGCGCTGGATCGGAATTTTGAGCACTGCGAGCAGTTTCTGGAGCAGCAGTCGCAGTCGGTTTCCCGACAAAATGCGGATCTAACGGCACACGAGACGGCCTCTTTCAGTGCTCTGAATGCGGAATCCGCTTCGTCGATAGACATTCCGAAGATTCCGGGCCGGGTCACCATTCCGAAACAGCGTGAAAATTGGGCACTCCGTAAACTGCTGCGGAAACAGAAGTCTTCGGAGTGCATCGAGCGTTTTGAGCAGGAAAATGCGCAAGCCGAATGGGACGGTATTTCGCCGCAGGCTGGCGGAGCAGGAAGGTATCCTGAAGACGTTCAAGCATCAGAGAGCAGTTTGAGAGGCTGCGGTTCGCAGTCTTCAAGACACTTCAGAAACTCCTCCTCGCCGGAAAATTTCCGAGAAGAAGCTTGGGGTGAAGATGGTCTTGGAGAAGGTGCGCAGGAAGTGCGTCCGGTTTCGGAAGCGGAGAGCCAAGGAACGGCAAGATCACTGAGTGTTTTTGGAAAATGTGTTTTGGGAATAGAGATCGCGTTCGGCGTTTTGCTGGGGATCGGAGTCGTTGCGGTACTGATAAACGTTCAGAATCCGCTTGAGAAACGCGTTTTTCATGCGTTCCAGAAGGCGGTTCCTGCGGCATTGACGTGCGAGAGCGTGGAAAACGATCTCATGAAGACGGAACTGACGCTTGGTCCTCTGACGATGAAAGCGGTCAATGAAGCGGATTCCCGATTTGATTTTTCAGTACAGCAGACGCATCTTGCACTGGATCCCCTTTCACGGATCAGCCGAGACCTTCGGCTTCGCACTGCGGTGATGCACGGGGTGGAATTCCCGAACATTAGCACGCTTTCCTTTCAGGAGACTTGGCGTCCGGAATCGATCGCACCCGTCTTTGATCCGACGATCCGGCGAGTACTTGCGGATAAGACGCAGTCTCTTGAGTCTCTCCGTTACCTGGAAGAAGTAAAGACGCTTCGGACGCCGGAGTATCAGCGGATCTCTGCGGAAGTGACGCGCATCAACACGGAAATGGAAAAATGCCAGAACGAGTTGATGAAAGAGCTGAATTTGGAAAAATGGGACCCGGCCGTCCTCAAGTCAAAAGAGGCAAAACGTCCGGAAGTCATCGCGATTTTGGAACGGATCGGAATGCTGCGCGGTGAAGCCATCACGGTCCAGACGCAGTGGCTGGAGCTGAATCAGTCCGTGGCTGGAGATCTTGCGGAAATGCAGGAAAAGATCGCGCTGGACGGTGAGGCGTTCTCGGCGATCCTTCACTACCCGATACTGACGGAAGAGGCGCTTGCGAATTACCTTTTCCAGGCAGACATTCGGAAGCGTCTCGCGGAAACGCTGGACTGGGGAAAAGCCGTTAGCCGAATGGCAGAGATGGGGATCCTTGCGGAAAACCGTTTTCAGGCGGATTCTCTCCAGAGCGACGGAACGATTGAACTGTTCGGGCAGACGTTCTCCTTCGAGTCGGATTGGGAGACTGGGATCGAATCGGAATGTGAGTACTCCTACCGTGGAAATCTCCGTTTCCATTCGGAGATCCTTCCGGAAGAGCTGACTCGCGACGCCTTCGTGACACTGGCATGCCGGCAGAAAGCCAATTCCCGGCTTCAGACCATCACGGCACGTATCCCGCTGGTGAACGACACGTCCATCTGGGGAGATCATATGCTGCTCCCAGTCTACGCACAGGCCCGCGACACTTCCGTGGTCATTGCGCTGACGGTCTTTGGCGATGAAATTCGCGGAAAGATCACGCTCGAGATGGAGCAGGTCACTTTTGATGCTCCGGAAAAAGAAGCTGAAAATGCACGAGTCGTTTACAGACAGTATGAGGGGAAAGAGTTTTCGACTCTTCAGATCTGTGCGGATGTCGCCGGAACGCTGGATGCGCCGACGGTGACCTGCACCAGTACTGCAACGGCGGAAATGATGCCGTTCTGGACGGCGGCCCTTCATGAAATGCACGAAAACATTCGCGCGGAAATGATCGCATCGGTCTACGAGCGCCTCAAAAATGCCGAGACAGCTTTCAACGGATCGCTGGAGCCGTTCTATCGTGAGATCATCCTTTGCGCGGAAAAGACGGACCTCTTTAAGGACTGCCCGATGCTGCGCGGAAAGATCAAGGCGAAACCGCGTACGTCGACGGTGGAAGTCGTGCCGATGGATCTCGCGCACCTGAATGTCGACCAGAGCGATTTCGAAAACAGCATCCCGACCTACGATCCAAACATGGGAATGCTGCCGGCAGAACAGGCGGAGCCAGTTGGGAATTTTGCCGGAACTCCGATGGAAGACGGCACGGTCCGAAAGTCCATCCCGGTCAAAAAGGTCGCGAAGATCGAGCCGCTGACTCTGGATGACGTTGCCGGACTCTCGCAGAATGCGTCCGAGATCGCTTCTCCGACCGAGATCCCGCCGATCCCGATGAACCGTCCGAATGGTGTGCAGGAAAACGAAACGGCCGCACCCAAAGATCCGGAACTCCCCAATCTCGCTGACCCGGTCCTCTACTCGAAACCGAAAGCAGAGGAAACGCCGCTCGTGCCGATGGATATGCCGCAGAGCCGAAAACGCTCCACGCCTCTTCCAATGATGCAGTCTACGAGCAATTTGGGATCCTGAAAAGGTCCGATCCGTAAGAAGCACGGTCGAAAGCCCCTCCTCATTCTCGGAGGGGTGACCGCGCTGCAGGATAAAACGGCTGGGCGGTCTCTTTCTTTTCAGTGTGTTTCTGCGTCTTTTCAGTGCACTCCGTGGTGAGATCGGAACCTGGATCGGTACGCACTTTCCGGAAGAGCCAAAAAAAAGCCGGAAATCTTAAAGAATTTCCGACTTTTGAAAAATTCATCTCTCATCCGCGGAGAGAATGCGTATCCCTCCGCGAAAAAGAAGTTTCTTTTCGTTTACTCTTCGTCGAGGATCTCGACCGCATCGAATTTCTTGCCTTCGAGCATTTCGAGGGACGCACCGCCGCCGGTGGAGACGTGGGAGACTTTGTCGGCGTAACCGAGCTTCTGGATGGCAGCCGCGGAGTCGCCGCCGCCGATGATGCTGACGGAATCACTTTCGGCGATCGCGTCTGCGACGGCTTTCGTACCGACCGCGAACGGTTCCATTTCACAAACGCCCATCGGACCGTTCCAGACGACCGTCTTGGCGTTCTTCACGATGTCAGCGTAAAGCGCAGCGGTTTTCGGACCGATATCCAGACCTTCGAAACCTTCCGGGATCTGGCCGGCATCCACGACCACTTTGTTGCAGTCCGCGCTGAAGGCGTCGCCGCAGTGGGTGTCGATCGGAAGAACGAGTTTGTCGCCGCCCTTTTCCATCAGCTCTTTCGCGAGGTCCACTTTGTCGGCTTCGACGAGGGAGTTGCCGACCTGCTGTCCCTTGGCGAGCGAGAACGTGTACGCCATGGCGCCGCCGATGAGGACTTTATCGCAGATCCCGAGCAGGTTGTTGATGACGTTGATCTTGTCGGAGACTTTCGCGCCGCCGAGGATCGCGACGAACGGACGGGCCGGGGTGGCGATCACGTCGGTGAGGTACTTGATCTCTTTCGCGACGAGGGAACCCACGACACGGGGTTTTCCAGCCATGGCCATGGGGACGGCGTACATGGAAGCATGGGTGCGGTGGCAGGTTCCAAACGCGTTGTTGCAGTAAATGTCTCCGAACGCGGCAAGTTTCGCGGCAAATTCTTCGTCGCCTTTCTTTTCGCCTTTTTCAAAGCGGACGTTTTCCAAGACCACGACGTCGCCGTCTTTCATCGCAGCGACTTTGGCGGCAGCGTCTTCACCAACGGTGTCTGTTGCGAACGCGACTTCTTTGCCGAGGAGTTCGCCAAGACGAACGGCAGCCGGTTTGAGGGAGTACTTTTCCTTCGTTTCGCCTTCCTTGAGTTTGTCGGGACGTCCGAGGTGGCTCATCAGGACGAGTTTTCCGCCGCGGTCAAGGACGGATTTGATGGACGGCAGGGCCATGACGATACGGCGATCGTCGGTAATGTTCTGCTCGGCATCAAGCGGAACGTTAAAGTCAACACGCATAAGGACCGTCTTACCGGCAA
>SUVI01000182.1 GCA_015062085.1 Planctomycetaceae bacterium | reverse complement strand
CAGTCAAACTGCAGACCAGTCAAACTGCAGACCAGTCAAACTGCAGACCAGTCAAACTGCAGACCAGTCAAACTGCAGACCAGTCAAACTGCAGACCAGTCAAACTGCAGACCAGTCAAACTGCAGACCAGTCAAACTGCAGATCAGTCAAACTGCAGATCAGTCAAACTGCAAACCAGTCAAACAGACCGCTGGATAAGCATTTTGCCGTTCGGCGCAATTCGGAGCACAGCTTCTCTCGTCGGTTTCCAATTTTAGCAAAATGCACTCCAAATGTAAAGGGGGAGGAGGATCAGAAAATCCAAAATGGCGAAAAATCACAAAAATTCACAAAAAATCCCTAAATTTTACAAAAATAGCCCCAAACTGCCTTAAAAAACTTTCGGCCCTCCTTTTCTGAGCTTCCCGTATGTGGTATGATAGAAAAGCAGAATGGTCATCCATTCTGCAGATCCGGCCAAAAACTGGATCACGACCCGACCCGTTTTAAAATCTGAAGATCCCTCAAACTAGAAAATCAGAAAATTGGAAAAACCATGACCCAAACGAAAATGAAACTAAATCGACGTCAATTTGCGAAATTGACCTTCGCCGCCGGTGCGCTTGCCTCCGCGCTTCCCGCCCCCGCGCTTCTTGCTGAAACGAACGTAAACGAAAAGATCCACATGGGAGGCATTGGGATCGGATGGCGCGGCGGTGATCACCTGAACGCATTCAACGGAATGGACGATGTGCGTCTAACGGCATTCGCGGATCCGGATGAAGCCCGTCTTCTCGCAGCAAGATCCCGAGTCAAGGATGCTGCAACGTACCGCGACATGCGCAAGATCTTCGACGACCCGTCGATCGATGCCGTCTACGTTGCGACGTGCAATCACTGGCATTGCCTGGCAAGTATCTGGGCAATGCAGGCCGGGAAGCACGTTTACGTCGAGAAACCGCTTTCTCATTCCCAGTGGGAAGGTGACCAAGTCGTGAAGGCCGCGCGCAAGTACGATCGCATCTGCCAGGTCGGCACCCAGCAGAGAAGCGATCCGATGCAGGCCGAGATCAAGAAATTCCTCCACGAGGAAAAGGGACTCGGCGAGATCCTTTCCTGCGCAGTCAACCGCTACGGCATTCGCCGCACGATCGGGAAACGCAACACGCCGCTGCCGATCCCGGAAGGCGTCGACTACGATCTCTGGCTCGGTCCGGCACAGGATGAGCCGCTTTACCGCGAGCAGTTCCACTACGATTGGCACTGGGACTGGAACACCGGTTCCGGAGAAATGGGAAACTGGGGTGTTCACGTGCTCGACGACGCCATCAACAATGTGCTGCTTGACAAGGTCGCCTACCCGAAAGCGGTCCTCGGCGGCGGTGCGCGTGTTACGTACAACGACGCCGGTGAAACGCCGAACGTGCACTTCGTCTGGTTCGACACGGGATCGATTCCGATGGTCATTGGACTCTCCAACATCCCGATGGGGCCGAGATCCAAATCTGCCGGCAAGTTCACCGGACCGGGAAGCGGATACTGCGTCTACTGTGAGGGCGGAATGTTCTGGGGGCAGCGCGGTTCCGGAAAAGCGATCGACGCGAATGGAAAAGTCATCCGCGAGTTCAAGGGAAACATGGGCGGCGGGCATCAGCGCAATTTCATCGACGCGGTCAAAGCGCATGATCCGTCGATCCAGAAGGCGGAAGTCGAACTGGCCAATCAGGTGACGGCATGGTGCAATTTCGCGAACATCGCCTTCCGTGTCGGGAAACCGTACCAGCAGAAAAACGCGGAAGTCCTCTTCGGCAAGACGCGAGGACGCTGGGAAGAACTTCTGGCAAACACGTCGGAACTGCTGGCCGCGAATGACCTGACGCTCGAAAATTCCGGTTTCGCGTTGAGCGGAATGCTGAACTACGACGAAAAGACCGGACGTTTCTCAGGAGAAGGAGCGGACGAAGCCAATGCGCTTCTGAAACGCGAGTACCGTAAAGGCTACGCAGTCCCGGAAACTGTCTGACCTTTCGAGTGCGCGTTTTTTACGCATGATTTTCCAACGGGGAGAGGGGGCATGGACCGTCTCTCCCCTTTTTCAGATTTTCCCGTGACGGTACGTTTTACCGTCTCTTCCGTCTCCCTCCTCCCGCCAACCCTCAGGAGCCTTGAATCATGAAATCGTTCCTCACCACCCCCATATTCCTCACTTTCCTAAGCCTTACCCTGCCTTTTTTTCTTTTCCCAAGTCTCCAGACCGAGACCCGCGCAGAAGAGACCGTCCTCTACTCCTGGGATTTTGAAACTCCCGGCGACCTAGAGGGGTGGCGTTCCGGCGGAGGTCTGGAAAAGCTGCGCATCGAAAACGGAGCTCTGAAAGGGACGTACGTCAGCCGAGATCCGATACTTTTCCTTCCTCCCGTCGATTTTGCAGTACGGCCCGGTCTGGTCGTGGACGTCCGCATGAAAGCCGATCTTGAGACACAGGGAGAACTTTACTTCACGAACACGACGGAAGGTCCTTACGGCGGTTTCTCCGGCTCCAAAATGACGAAATGGCACATCGCAAAAGGAAATGCGTACCGGACTGTCCGGATCCACCCCAGCTGGATCTCCGAGAAAAAAATCATCCAGCTGCGTCTGGATCCCGGCTCCGCTCCGCAGGAAATGTGGGGAAAGACCAGCTTCGCGATCGATTCCGTAAAGATCATCGACCTGAATTTCGAGAAGATCCAGCCCGTTTCCGGAATCTGGGACTTCACGGACGCCAATGTAGACATTTCCCACTGGAGTTCCGCGGGTTCCGCCATCACTAAACCGGGAAATGGAGGCTGGGAACTGCGTTTTCATCCCGACGATCCGGGGATCCGTACTCCACAGCTCCGTTCTGTTCCCATGCGGATCGAAGACGGCGTCTCGAAATGCTGGTGCACGATCGAAATGAGTGCCGAGGGACCCGGAATGGCGGCATCGCTGACACTCACGTGCGAAGAGCTTTCCGAGCCGCTCGAGGTTTCATTTGCACTCCAGCCGGATGGGAAAACGCACCTCTATAATCTGCTCATCGTGCACCCGAAATTCGACCCATCAAAAGTCTTTCAGGCCATCCTCTCCATGACCGACCCACAGACTCGCGCAGTCGTCCGGTCCATCCGATTCACCAGTTCACCGCAGGGGCCGGCTCAGATCCAGCTCGGCGAGGGGGGCGGACTCACCGACGCGCTCTGCCGGGCGGGACGGCCCGTTCCGTTTGAGTTCCGGATCACAAATTCCGGAGGAGAGACAGCCGAAAACCTCACGCTCACCGACATTCAGCTCCCTGATGGCGTCTCTCTCGTCAGCGGAAACGTTTCGGATGCCATTCCGCAAACCGTTCTGGAGCCGTTTGATTCCGCAGTCTGCTCGCTGAAACTTCAAGCAGAAAAAGCCGTCTGCGGGAACGCCGTCGTGCAGATACGGTACCGAAACGCTCCGGATACGCAGACCGTCACGGAAAAATTCACGTTTCCGCTGGAATTCCTTCCGTCTTTGAACCTTCCGCGGGCGGACTACGTTCCGAAGCCAAGACCGCTCAAGAGCGAGTACGAGATCGGTGCGCTTTACTTTCCCGGCTGGGGATCGCCGGCTGCCTGGGAGCGCATTTTCCCAGTCGCGCCGATACGGAAACCTGTCCTAGGCTGGTACGATGAAGCAGACCCCGAGTGTATCGACTGGCAGATCAAGTGGGCGGTCGAAAACGGGATCAGTTACTTCCTCGTCGACTGGTACTGGAACCGCGGAAATCAGCATCTGGACCACTGGGTGAAGGGATTTCAGAAAGCACGTTACCGCTCGTACCTCAAATGGGCAATGATGTGGGCGAATCACAATGGACCGGGGAGCCACAGTGAGGAAGATCAGGCCGAGGTTACGAGATTCTGGATCGAGAACTACTTCCGTACGCCGGAATACTACCGGATCGACGGGAAGCCGGTCGTCATGATCTGGAGTCCAGACGGAATGGACCGCGATGTGCGGGAGATCTACCGGGAAAAAGGCGTTGAACTGAAAAAGGGCGAGGGGGTGAAGAAGCTCCTTGACCTTAGCCGAGAAATGGCGCGGGACGCCGGATTTCCGGGCATTTACTTCATCGCGATGAAGTGGCCGGAAGCCTCAACGAGCCCCGGCGACATCCAGTGGCTCGCCGATGCCGGTTTCGACATGACGTCGCTCTACCACTACATGCACCACGGCGGGCTGGCATCCGACCCAAAGTTTTTCGATTTCGACTGCTGCGTCGAGTCGATCCTCCCCTACTGGGAAGCGCGTCAGGAGACCGGCATTCTTCCATTTCTCCCGAATCTCTCGACCGGCTGGGATCCGCGTCCATGGCACGGTCTGAAACAGACGGTCATCTACGGACGGACGGCTGACAAATTCCGCGAAATCTGCGAGAAATGCCGTGAATTCACCCAGCGTACCGGGCAGCGCAACATCGTGCTTGCGCCGCTGAACGAGTGGGGGGAAGGGTCCTATGCCGAGCCAAACAAAGAATTCGGTTTCGAAATGTACGAAGCCGTCCGCGAAACGTTCTGCGAGAGACCGTCGGAAGGCTGGCCTCCAAATTACACGCCGTCGGACGTGGGATTGGGACCTTACGATTTTGATTTCCGCCGTCCGGACACGCAAGCCGCAATGAACGCGGATTTCGACGATGCGGACGCGCCGCGGATCTGGAACGCGATGATGGGGATCAGCACTCCGGAATGTGCTGACGGAAAATTCACGTTCCTGACCAAAACCCGTGACCCGGCGATCCAGGCCCGTTTTGAAAATCTGCTCTCCAAACGGTGTTCGCGAGTCGTCGTCCGGATGAAGCTCACGCCGAAAGAAGGTGAAAATGCACCCCAAACCGACCGGGCGCAGCTTTTCTGGGGAACGGCAAACATTCCGCAGTCGGAGGCAACGAGTCTCATCTGTCCGATCGTCCTTGACGGGAAATTTCGCGAGTACGTTTTCGCTGTGGGGGAGTCTAAAGCCTGGCAAGGAGTGATCGAGTCGCTCCGATTCGATCCGTGCAGCACGAAAGACGTAAAAGTCGAGATCGACTTCATTCGTCTGGAAAAATAGACAAACGGAAAGCTGATTTCAAAAAAACTATTCAAAATCCTGCAAAACGGGAGATTCCGCATATTCGGAATTTCCCATTTTTTTCACAGAAACGCAAGTTTTCTCAAAAAATTTCTTAGAAAATTACAGAATTTTTGAGATTTTGTCCAAAAAATTTCTTGCATTTAAAGAATACTGGAGTACAATAAAAGTCATGTAATTAGTGAAATGTCGTGCAAAGTACCCTTGCCGAAAAAACTTTCAGGTAAAAAATCGAGAGTACCCATGAAGAAAACACACAAACTGATCGGTTTCCTGTCCACGGCCGCCATTATGGGAGGCATGGTCTCCCCATTGCTTCTTGATGCTGCGGAATTTACTGCGTTTGTAGAAAATACGGCCGCGCAGAAACAGATCCAGGATCTCTCCATGTATCAGCTCATCCTTTCGAAAGAAAGTATCCCGAACTACGGCAGCACCTCCGTAGGTTCAACAGGCTGGTACGACTACGCAAATACGATGTCCATCCGAAACGGCTTCTCCGGCGCGATCTGGTACATGCAGACTGAAAACACTGCCGGAAACACCGAGTGGGCACTCATTGACGCTCCGAATTACTCCGGGACCGACGCGAACTCCTTCTACAAAGTGGGACTTGCCCGTTCCGGAAACGCGAATGACGTCGTGAACATGGCGGTCACCGGCACGAACTTCTATACATCGTACGACACGGCCCTCATGCCGCTTTTCAACGGCGTGACGGCGGACGCGGACGGCGTGAAGGCGATCCAGAATTCCACCCTTCTGATCGAATCCTGGCCATTCAATTTCGGATCCGGCACAAAAGGTTCCGTCCTGGACCAGAACGGCAACACCGTCACTTTGGCGGGTGGAAGCGGCAGTGACTACGACTGGAACGACACCCCGCAGACTGGCGGCGACCACGGCAGTTTCCAGCTTCACATCTACGATGCCGCAAACAGTACCGGACAGACTGTCATCGGAATGGGCCGAATGTACCGCCAGAACGATACGTTCTGCGTCGGGATCGGCAACTCCAATTCCGGAAACTCTAAGGACTGGACGATGGCGAATCCGACTTCTGTCTCCGGCTCCCGTGTTTTCCAGGCACTCGTCAAGCCGAACTATATCGCGACGGACCGTATTTTCAACGCAGCCTCGGCCGGTTCTGACTGGACGTCTGCGGACGCATGGCTCGGTGCGGACGGAAACACCGCCTCCACTCCGACGACGGACAATGACGTCTTCGTCAACTACGGAAACCTCGTCATTTCCTCGACCGTTTCGGCAAACATGATGGACATTTCCTCCCTCGGCAGCGTGACTGTTACCGAAAATGGAAATCTCTCCGTTCCCGGCGTTAAGTACAAAGACGGCACTGAGACGAATCCCCGTATCAGCGGCAATTTCACATCCTCTGGAACCGTCTTCATTCAGGACCACATCCAGGTTTACGACAACGCGTCCGTCAATTTCCTCGGCGGAACGTTCAGTACGAACGGAGAGCTTCGTCTTGCCCACGATGCCGCGAATACAGTTACGGCCAACTTTGA
>SUVI01000181.1 GCA_015062085.1 Planctomycetaceae bacterium | reverse complement strand
ATCGTCCGCGAACAAAACGTCAGGTCATTCGGAAACGCACTCTGGACCCACGCATAACTTTGCGCTTTGTACGCGGCATCCTCTTTGGCTTCGCCCACATACTGGCTGAATTCATGGTTTCCGGACGAAAGAAAAACGGCTTTTCCCTGGAATTTTTCGTGGACCTTTTCCAGATTCAGCTCACTCACAAAGTCGATCAGGTCCCCCGTATGGAGGAAAAGCAGATCGTTTTTCTGTGCGTACGCAAGGTGCGCGTCAAATTTTTCCTCGGAGTTTCCAAAATATCGGGCACGAGAGGCCGCGAGCTTCCGTTTCCGCTCGTTTTCGCGCTCATCCGCAAAACAGAAATGGGAATCCGAAACATGAAGTGCGCGAAACGGCTTCTCCAGCCCGATGTTGATCTCCAGTTTCCGAATGTCCAGCGCATTCATTGCCTCAGCGCTGCACGAGACCGCCGGAAGGGAAGACGCGAGACAAATGCCCGCACTCAACTGCATAAAATGTCGTCGATCCATAAAATTTAGATAGGGTTAAAGGTAAGGTAAATTAAGGTAAGGTAAAAAAAAGCGTGTGACCGAGGCAAGCGCACTCGAATCGCATGCGTCCCAATGTCTAGGCAGGAAAATGGCGAAGATCCGGAACTTTTGCAAAAACGGCTCAGCGGGCATCAGAAACCAACGCGCAATTTTCAGCCTGCGCCTCAGCACCAAATTCCGCCTTCACATTTTCCGGCAGCAACTCCAGTCCGCGTTCTCCCAAAATACTCAAAGCCGTGGCCCAATAGTCCGCCTCAGCTGCACAGGGAGCCGTGACGGTCACGATGCCCGAATCCGGCACCGGCCAGCCGTCCGAAGGGTCTAGGATCTGACTGAAACGCCGGCCCTGGATCTCAAAAAAACGCGCATGATGCCCGCTCGTGCAAACTCCGCCATTTTCAACGAAAAGCGTCCTTTTTCCGACCGTCTCCCCTCGACTTCCAGCACTTCCAGCACTTCCAGCACTTCCAGCACTTCCAGAGCCGCTAAAGTCCCCAGTTCCCTCTAGTTCGCCATGAGTGCCACTTCCTTCCCAAAGTGGATCTGCGATCTCGATAGGAACGGTACTTTGGTACGTTGCGAGGTCGCCGCCGACTTCCACGAACGCGGAACAGACAGCCGGATCGTCCGCTAAAATGCGAAGCGCAGCATCAATGGCAAGTCCTTTAGCAAGACCGCCCGTCACGAAGCAGAGCAGCTCCGAACGTTTCGTAACACGGTTTCCATCCACTTCCAATGCGTCCCAGCCCGCGGCACTCCGGATCTCCGCAAGTTCCTCACGTGACGGGATCCGTCCCTCTTTCTCACACGCTTTCCAATGCATCCAAAGCGTCCCGCAGGTCACGTCAAATGCACCATGCGTCGCGTCAAACGCCTTTCGCGCTTCATGCAGAAACGCGAGCGTCACTGGAGAAAGCGTCAGCGTTTCGCCTGCTTTCGCCCGATTCAGGCGGCTGATCTCGGAAGTCTCGATCCAAGTGCTGGTGAACTGCTCGTAACGTCGAAGTTCCCGTTCCGCCTCTTTCAAGAGCGCATTGCCAGTCTGAATATCGCAATTTCGGACTGTCACGCAAAGGGTGCAGGACGTTCCCATCACGCCGACGGGATGCACCAGCAGCGTCGTCTTCCTCTCCGATGACTGGATCCTGCTCCACGAAAACAGAAGTACGCAGAGCAGGAAACCTAAAAAGATCCGACGCCCGTTCTTTTCCCAAAAGGGAATTTTCTGCTCCGGCGCCATTCTTTCTCTTTCCGCCCTGAACACCGTCATCCGCTACTCACAGAGCTGACGCAGCGCGGCAAGGACCAGCTGAACGTCTTCTTTCGTGACCTGATTCCAATTGGCCAATTTGTGGTTCAGGATGGCCAGCTTGAACATTTCCATCGCTTCTTCCAAATCGGATGGAAGCTGCGGCAAGTTTTCAAAAAGACGCTGCGGAGCCACGGAACCGCGCATTTCGTCCTCGATCCCGCGCCCTGAAGTTCCCATGATGTCCGCCTCGACTGCCGGCGGTACTGCATCGGGAGAGCGGTCCGTATCCGTGAGATCCCATTCAGATCCGCCCATTCCCTTTTTGCTGGACCCCCCATCCTCGGAAAGTCCATCCGCAAAATCGTCTCCCCGTCCCCCCATATCGCGCGCAGTTCCAGACACGACGCCGTCCGCCTGAACTCTTCCAGCCTGCTCGGGACTCGGAAAGACCGCACTCCCCGTCATTCCGGAAAGTGCCGCGGAATCCATTCCGGCCGCAACGTCTTCATCCAGCTCAGCAAGCACGATGTCCTCTTCTCGCGGTTTGAGTTCCGGCGGAGCACCGATCGCGATCCACCTCTGCTTCCGCATGGCCGAGACACTCCAGCGATTCTGCGACGCCCCCTCAAGCCAGACCTCCGCATCCTCCCAATCCAGCGCAGCCTGAAAATGGCTCCAGAAAAGACCGGCATACTGGTCATGCGTGTCTCCAAAACGCTCAAACACGCGGCGCAAACGCCCTACGTGCTGACTCGTGACGTTTCCCACACGCCGACTCCATGCTTCATCGCTGAACAGCTGATTCGGAACGCCGGACGCGATCATGCTCTCGCGCCACTTGAAAATGACCTCGCCCTTTTCCCAGTTCGTCTGACTGATCAGGCGATTCCACTTTCCAACGTACTCACGGGAAGCCTCCTCGGCAAGCGTCACGTCATAGGCCGGCTCCGCATCATGCACGAGCGGTTCCTTTTCCATAGAATCCACGTCTGAAAAATCGAACGGCTCCTTTTCCTCCGCATCATCTTCCAGGTCAAACGGCGGGACGCTCTCATCCCACTCCTGTTCCGCGTTCACTTCATTCCAGTTCATCGCAAAAAGTTCACTCCCAAAATTCCAAACTCGTCTTCAAAACACTTTTATTTTACTCATCCTCACTCGAATTGTTAAGGGGGGTGAAGGAGATTTTCTGCAAAATTCCTAAAAATTTCCTGGTCTCAGGCACTCCGAAAGTCTCCATTTTCCCGAATTTCACAAAAAAAACCGGACCCCGGATCTTTCTGCTTCCGGTCTCCGGCTTTTAATGGCAGCCCTTACATTACTTTCCCGCATTCATCCGTTTACTCTGAAAATGACGGAGTGTCGTATTCTGGAAGAGCGCCAGATAGTCTTCCACTTGCCGGATCAGCGTTCGGTCCGTATCCACCAGCCGCGGCAGATACTGATAGTCAGAAAGAAGAACGAGCGTCTTACTGAACGGACCGTGCGTCTCCTGGAGCGTCAGCTGAAGCCGATCAATGAGCGCATTGGCATTGAAAACCGTATCGTTGACCTGAGAACGAGCATAAAGTGTCCGCGAGCCCGGCGAAAGCGTCATGTTCGTCTGGCACGAAAGACGCGCGAATCGACGGTAAAGCTCCAGCATTTCCGGCTTCTGCACCTTGGATGCCGTCACAAGATACGAAAAACTCTCCGAAACAAAAGAGTACTCCTGCTTCTCTTCGTCGTAACTCACCTTAAATTCCGGCAAAAAGAACTTTCGGACCGCCTCGTTTTCGTGTCCCATTCCCCAGCGGCAAATACGGGTAGCGTACTGATGGACTTCTTCCGGAGTCGTCTCCCACTTCTTTCGCGCCTTAATGTCCAGCACGTAGATCTTTTTTGACCGCATGTTGAAAACGATGATCTCATCCGAATGATCCACAAAATCGTAGGCATTGCCGTCGGCAAAGATCGTTTTTCCCGACGAAATGACCTCCGACCCGTCTTTGTTCATGATTTTGTAATTAACGCGAAATTCACTATTTGTCGTCACCGATACCGTATCTTCTTCGGAATGTCCTGCGGAAATGACGGCCGGTCCATCTGCGAATGCCGAAGAGACAAAACAGAAGCTCAAGGCCCAAAAGGAGCAGAATACGAGCGTGCAGATCGTACAGACTACGAAATGGAAATGCCGCGCTAAACGAAATTTGCGGTTTGGAAAACAAAATGATCTGGCCATGATCGTTACGTGTGGGGTTCTGTGGTTTTTCCGGGCAAAATCCGGGTTTCAGGAAACTCTATGAAATTAAACTACCAAAAAAATCCGAAAAAGTAAATAGTAAATTTGAGAAATTTCGTCAAAACACTGAGAATTTGGAGAAAATTCACCAAACAGCACGGACCCTGGACCCACTCTTTATGTTTCAGACCGTCTCGCTGTCATGTTTTCTCCACATCCCAGACTCGGCGAGATCCCTCTTTGCCCCAACGCCATACGGCCCAACAACACACGTTCCGCGCATTCCAGAAAGGAGCTTTTATGCGTCCAGACGAAAGAAAATCCAACGAACTCCGTCCCATCAGCATTTTACGGCACTTCACGACCAAAACGCCCGGAAGCGTCCTGATCCGCGCCGGCGAAACGATGGTCCTCTGCACCGCCTCCGTCTCTTCCAAACTCCCCGCTTGGATGGATCCGGAAGAAAACCGCGGCTGGGTCACTGCTGAGTATTCCATGATGCCCGGCAGTACTTCTCCACGAAAAAGCCGCGAACGCAGCGGAAAGATCGACGGACGTTCCTCAGAGATCCAGCGTCTGATCGGACGCAGTCTGCGTGCCGTCGTTGACCTGGAAAAACTCGGGCCGCGCGCCGTCACGATCGATTGCGATGTGCTCCAGGCTGACGGAGGCACGAGAACGCTCTCCATCACCGGGGCGATGATCGCGCTGCTGGATGCACTTCATTCCATCGAGGAATTCCAAGGAATGAAGCCGGGAGACCCTGACTTTCCGGTTCGAGACTACGCGGCTGCCGTGAGCGTCGGCCTCGTGGACGGTGAACCGCGTCTGGATCTCTGTTATCTGGAAGATGCTGCCGCAGAAGTCGACATGAATGTCGTCATGACTGCGGGAGGACGTTTCATCGAGATCCAGGGAACCGGTGAAGAAGCGACGTTCGACGAAAACCAGCTCGCTGCCCTGCTCGCACTTGCGAAAAAAGGGATCGGCGAGCTGACCGAGCTGCAGAAAAACGAAAACTGAACCGCTCGCACGATCCGAAATGGGGGAGTTCTTTGATTTTTCACCGACTTCCCCATTAAAGATCCATTCAAATAGGGCTAAATTTAGGGAAAATTTCCCCAGAGATCATCTTCCGCCACCCCCTTGACAACATTTTCACCCCATGTTATAATCATGTTTACACTTGTGGTGACTAACGAGGTTTTTAGAAATTGCCTGTTTAAAAACAGAAAATTTTAGAGATCGCCTAAAAAATTTGGCTCTTCCGGAAAGTACGTACCGATCCAGGTTCCGATCTCACCACTGAGTGCACCGAAGAGACGCAGACTCACACTGAAAAGAAAGAGGAAAAAGGGAGTGAACGTGCCCTGACACGAATTTCACGGAAAACACGAAAAGACGCAAATAAATTTTTAAAATTAAAAAATGTTCGCGCGATCTATTTTTACTGTTTTTTGCACCAAGATCAGTGTTTCTCTGTGAGTTTTCAGTGTATTCAGTGGTAAAACTGGCACGCAGTTCCCGAATGGACCTCAAAATTTGCATAAAATCGGATCCTCCGTCTCCTAATAATATTACAGAGTTAAAAAATTCCCATTTCCATTTACACGAAAGGGCCATCATGACCGACTTCAAATACACCGTCCGCGACGACCACATCGAGATCACGAAATACACCGGCTCCGCCTCCTCCGTCACCATCCCCTCATCCATCGACGGCCTCCCCGTGACGAGCATTGGAAATTCCGCGTTCAGCTCCTGCAAGAGCCTCACGTCGGTGACGATCCCCGACAGCGTGACGAGCATTGGAGATGACGCGTTCAGGGGCTGCGAGAGCCTCACGTCGGTGACGATCCCCGAAAGCGTCACGAGCATTGGAGAGTACGCGTTCAGCAACTGTAAGAGCCTCACGTCGGTGACGATCCCCAACAGCGTGACGAGCATTGGAGAGGGCGCGTTCTACAGCTGCGAGAGCCTCACGTCGGTGACGATCCCCGACAGCGTGACGAGCATTGGAGACTCCGCATTCAGCGAGTGCGAGAGCCTCACGTCGGTGACGATCCCCGACAGCGTGACGAGCATTGGAAATTCCGCGTTCAGCTCCTGCAAGAGCCTCACGTCGGTGACGATCCCCAACAGCGTGACGAGCATTGGAAATTTCGCGTTCAGCTGGTGCGAGAGCCTCACGTCGGTGACGATCCCCGACAGCGTGAAGAGCATTGAAAATGGCGCGTTTCACAGCTGCGAGAGCCTCACGTCGGTGACGATCCCCAACAGCGTGACGAGCATTGGAGATTCCGCGTTCAGGGGCTGCGAGAGCCTCACGTCGGTGACGATCCCCGACAGCGTGACGAGCATTGGAAATGAAGCGTTCAGCTGGTGCGAGAGCCTCACGTCGGTGACGATCCCCAACAGCGTAACGAGCATTGGAAATGAAGCGTTCTACGAATGCTGGCGCCTCACGTCGGTGACGATCCCCGACAGCGTGACGAGCATTGGAGATTCCGCGTTCAGCTGGTGCGGTAGCCTCACGTCGGTGACGATCCCCGACAGCGTGACGAGCATTGGCGGCGGTCCATTTGCCGCGTGCTATCAACTGACCGAGATCCGTGTCTCCGCGGGCAATACGCATTTCAAGAGCGAGGACGGTATCCTGTTCACCGCCGACGGCAAAACGCTCATTCAGGTCCCGCGCGGCAAGGGCCTCACCGAATACACCATCC
>SUVI01000180.1 GCA_015062085.1 Planctomycetaceae bacterium | reverse complement strand
CCGAGCGTCACTGCTATCGTGACCGCGAAGACAATCTGCGTCTGAAGCTCTACACGTACCGCCGTCTGATCGAAAATCTCCGGAAAAACTACCCGAACGGTACCCTCCTGCTTGCCGGCTGGGATTTCTATTTCGGATGGAAACCGGAAGAAATGCGTGAGTTCATCGCACAGCTCGACCCGGAAAAGACGCTGATCTGGGACTACGAGGCTGACGCGCCGGGGGCGAACAACT
This sequence comes from Planctomycetaceae bacterium, assembly GCA_015062085.1. The sequence continues at coordinate 6,566 of SUVI01000180.1, read as the reverse complement.
TCACGAACTGGGGCGTCGTCGGAAAATTTCCTTACGTCTTCGGCATTTTCCAGGCATACGAGAATGCGATGGATATTCGCGGTAACTACCCGCTGATCGAGGAACGACAGAAAGTGATCCTGAACGACCCATTCTGCCGCGGGTACATTCTCTGGCCGGAAAACTCGCACGCGGACATTTTCATGCTTCACTATTTCACGAAAAACGCCTGGAAACCGGGAGTCAAGAGCATCGATGAGCATCTCGCCGACTTCTGCGCGGAACGCTATGGAGATCAGGCGGAAGCGATGAATGAAGTATGGAAAAAGGTCCTCCCCATCTCGCAGATGCTGAATTGGAGCCTGAATTTCTGGTCCCAGACCGCAAAAATGATGAATGCGCCGGATCGGGTCACGAATGCGGCAACCTGGCAAAAAGCATACTTGGATCAGCACGATAAACTGACGGACGCTCCGGAGATCTTCCGCCTTCTCGCCGAGATCGACTGGTCCGACCCGTTCATCCGCCGCGACACGATCGATCTTGCCCGCACGACAGCAGACCGGCTGCTGACGCTCTCGCGGATCACGCTCATTCACTCCATGCATGAATGGAGTCAAGGGAGACTTTCGACAGAAACGGTCCGCGCCAGGATCGCGGCGTACTGGGATCTTGCGTGCGCGATGCGCGATTTCCTCGCACTTCATGAAGACTACTCCATGTGGGAGTCTCTTGAAAAACTGAAGGCCGTGGAACCGATCCTGAATCCCGATTTTGACCGAGTCCTGCTCGACAATGCCTCATGCAGTTACTGCCAGTCGCACCAGTATGAGTTGATGGAGTACTGGTATCTTCCGAGTATCCGAACGATGCTGGATTGGGGCGAAGACCGCCTCGCGCGTGAAGACCGTTCCAAGATCACGCCGCCGACTCAGTTCCCGAAAGTCCTGAAAGAAACACGCGAAAAGGTCCTCGGTACGAAACTCATCGAAATGCGTCCCGTACTTCCCCGTACGCCGGAAAACTACCGAAAGGCGATGCTGAAAGCGGCCGACGCAGCTGAACGCATCCTCTAAAGAGATCTCATTTAAAATCGGAGACCGTTCCTCAAAAGATCAGAAGAACGGTCTCTTTTTCATTCTGTCAATTCTGCCCATTAAGACAGTTTAAAGAAGATCGATCTACAGAAGATCGATCCACTGTCCCGTACGTGCGCTTTCGAGGACCATGTCGCAGACGTACTGCGTACGCATCGCCTGGCGCATATCCGGTTTGTAGTCGCGTCCTTCATTCACGGCAGTGAGGAAATCGGCGAAACTGTTGATGAACGTGTGCTCGTAGCCGATCGTCGTGCCGGGGACCCAGTAGTTCCCCATGTACGGATGCTCGGAGTTCGTAACGTGGATGCTCTGCCAGCCAACGACGTGATCCGGGGTCTTTTCTCCTGTTTCCGGGTCGCGGTAACGGAAGAACTGGAGACTGTGCGGACACTCCAGATCGAAGTAGACGGCACCGTTTTCGCCGTTCAGCTCAAATGTATTGTGGTTTTTGCGTCCGCGGGCATAGCGCGTACTGTGGAACGTTCCGAACGAGCCGTTTTCGAAGACCGCGATGAATGCACAGGCATCGTCGATGGTGACGGGCTCCATTTTGCCGGTCTCCGCATGCATTCGTTCCTTCACGAAGATCTCGGTTTTCGCCGTCACGCGGGCGATCGGACCGTTGAGCCATTCCGCAAGGTCGATCGAGTGAGCCAGAAGGTCTCCCGTCACGCCGGAACCCGCGACTTTAGAATCGAGACGCCAGAGTGCCGCACCGCCCATCGGGACGTTCGTAGAGATCGTGTAATCCTGATTGTAGACCGCATTGTAATGGAACGGCCGGCCGATGCGGTTTTCGTCGATAAGCTGTTTCGCGAGAGAGACTGCCGGAACACGGCGATAGTTGAACGAGACCATGTTCGCGACACCCGCCTTTTCGACGGCTTCGACCATTTCTTCCGCCTCTTTCATGTTCATGGCGAGCGGTTTCTCACAGACGACCATTTTCCCGGCTTCCGCTGCCGCGATGACGATGTCATGATGCAGATTGTTCGGGACCACAATGTCGATCAGGTCGATATCGTCACGTTCTACGACCTTGCGCCAGTCCGTTTCCATCGACTCATAGCCCCAAGTGTCCGCGTAGTCCTTCAGCGTTTTGTCCAGCGAGCAGACGCATTTGAGGACGGGCTGAAAGCCGGTCTTGAAGAAGTGGGGAACCTGAAGATACGCATTCGAGTGAGTCCGGCCCATGAATCCGGTGCCGATCTGGCCGATTCGCAGTTCTTTCATTCGTCATTCCTTTCTGAAAAGGCGGGTTGGATAAAGGATGGATGGAAGAGCAGTCCGCAGTCCTGCACGAAAATGCAAAAACGCACTCCTCTCCATGAACTTTACCTTCAGGATACCACGAAACACAGAAAAAGTCAAGAGTGTCCCCCAATTTTTCTGAGAGTTTTTCGATCCGCATGCCCAGCTTACCCCCAAAGTCCTGACGGTTTCGTGACGGTCTGACGATTCGGCAAAAATTTACAGAACGGCCCCGAATGTGCGGATTTTTTTTCTTTTGCGGATTCTTTGGCTATCCCCCGCTCATACGACCCGCAATTTAGCTGTTTCTCTCTTTTTTCATGAACCGAAAACCGATTTTTTGCGTAGAGTATGTGCATGGCGAGCGTCTCATTAAAATGTGTGTGTCCAAAATGTCCCTGAACCGTACATGTTCGGAAAAAGAGGCACAGATACGAAAAACAAAGGGCCTTTCATGATGAAACTAATGAAAATCTGGAAACAAAATACCTCCCTGCGGATAAACTCTGCACCGAAACGTTCCCGAAATTCAAAAACGGACACTCACAAATTCCGCAAAACGCTGCGTCTTGAATCTCTGGAATCACGAGAACTTTTGAGCGTGACTCCCGCCAATATTGAGGCACTCTGCGCAGATTCCGCCCTGATCGTCAACAGTTCCGCAGACGGACCGGCTGGCAATACGGCAAACGACGAATTCGTGACGCTGCGCGAGGCGGTCGAGTATGCCAACGCACACAGCGAGATCCGCGAGATCCGTTTTGCCGACGGTATCGAAAAAATCGTCCTGACGGAAGGAGAACTGCACATTTCCGGAAACTTCGATCTGGTCGCTGATGCCGGCCTCGCCATCGACGGAAACCAGGCGAGCCGCATTTTCCGCGTCACCGGCGGAACGGAAACCGACGCCGTCGTGTTCTGCGGTTTGACGCTCCAGAACGGGAACGCCATGAGTTCTGATGTCGACACGGATATTTACGGCGGCGCAGTCCTCCTGACCGACGGCGGGTGGCTGAGCGTTCAGGAGTGCGGGATCTTCGACAGTTCCGCGGCCCATGGAGGCGGGGCGATCGGAAACGATGCCAGTCACCTGCTCGTGAGCAGCTCGCGAATCTCTGGAAATTCCTCGATGATCGGCGGCGCGGTCATCGATGTCTTCGAAGCAGAAACGTTGATCCTAAACTCCGTCCTGACCAACAATTCGACCTCCATGTTCGGCGCATACGCCACGGATCTGAATTCTCCCTGCGCGTTCATCGTGAATTCCACGTTCGCCGGAAATCAAAACTCGGATCTGTTCAACGACTCGGAATCCTGCTGCGTATGGAATTCCATCCTCTCCAGCGGGATCAGCGAATTGGTCCAAGTGGCAGGCAGTGGGTCCGGCATTACGAAAACGGTCAACTCTCTCATTCAGGCAGAGATTTTTAACGAATTCCCTGCCGACCAGGATTGGAAAACGTGGAACGGTGCACCAGACGATCCTGCATGCACGGAAACGGAAAACGAGGCACTCCCCCTGAAAGACGGGGACTCCGACCCGGAAAACGACGTCTACTCGCAAATGCAGACAATGGGCGCAAACTCCCTCTTCCTCGCGGCAGTGGAGGCTCTCGCGTCGGAGAACGGGACGGACATTTCCGGCACTCCGCGCACACTTGGAGGCTCTCTCGACATCGGAGCGTACGAGTCGCCGATCTCGATCCAATTCGTGGATCCTGACGGCACACATTTGAAAGAAGTCTTGACCAAAGACGGCATTTACGACATAGACGGCAGCCTGATCGAAGCTCCGACGCCCCCGGAACGCGATCTCTACTACTTCACTGGCTGGGATCAAACGTGGGAAAACGCACAGGAAGATCGGACCATTACGGCACAGTACCAACTGCGCACCTCCGGTACTTCCATCACGGTCGATACGGCAGCGGATTCCATGGTGCAGGACGGCAAGATCTCTCTGCGTGAAGCTGTTCAGGCCGCGAATGATGACAGTACGGTGAAAGAGATCCGTTTCGCGTCCGGAATTTCCGCCATCCATCTGACGGAAGAACTCCTCATTTCCGGAAACTTCGACATTTTGGCCGACGGGATCTCCTTCACCGCAGAAGCGGGTTCCCGATTCTTCAACGTGACCGGAGGGACGGATGCGGATGCGGTCATCCTCGCCGGGATGACACTCTCTGGAGCCATTCTTGAAAACGGCGAAAATGGCGCGGCCATTTATGTGAAGAACGGAGCAAATCTAAAACTCGACCGAGCCTCCATCCTCTCCTGCGAAACTGAAGGAGCGGGCGGAGCCGTCATGAATTCCGGAAACCTGACGCTCACATCTTCCCTCATCGCCGGCTGTTCCGCAGGAAGTTTTGGAGGCGGGGCCATCTATTCGACCAATGCACTGACCATCGTCAACTGCACGATCGTCGGAAACACCACGACTCGCAGGAACTCCTCCAGCCAAATGTCCGGTGCTGCGATCTATGCGACCAGCGCAGCTGAAGCGAAAGTGACGATCAGAAACTCCATCATCGTGGAGAACGGTCCAGACCTCGAGACGCAGATGAATCTCGATACACAGACAGATTCGGACTCGCCAAAGTGGGACATCATGTACTCCATGACCGGATCGAGTCCCGGAAAATACGGCATCGCGTATACTCCAGATGTACGTGACCAAATTTTTGCGGAAGTTCTCCCGACCGGTTCCGGCGCAGACAGTCTGACAGCCTGGCAAAATTGGTCTCCGGCACTTCACCGCAACTCGCCTCTGAAAGATCAAGGGACACACGGCAACGGTGTGCCGCAGGCATTCGGCGAGAAGAGTATCGCCCCTCTTCGGGAAATGACGGATCTTTTGGGAAATGTGCGTCTTTCGGATGAGAAGATCGACATCGGAGCCGTTGAATCGGTAAACTTGCCGCTTCTCGTGACTCTCCGGACCGAAAATGGCAAAACGCTTTACGTCGAGTGGGAAAGCGTGGAAGGCTGCGTCGAATATTCCGTGCAGTACCGTGACGTTTCGACTTCACGCTGGACAACGAAAAAGGTCAAAAATGCAACGACGCTCAAGATCAACGCCAAAGCCGGCACGACGTGGGAAGTCCGCGTGACTCCGCTGGGGATCGCAGACGCAGAAATTGCCGAAGCGCAGGCGGTCGTTCTTGCGGCACCCAAAATGACGTTTGACCGGAAGGCGGTCAAAGACGACACTTTCACGGTAAACGTCTCGAATTTCACCTCCACGAACCTCGCGGCGGAAGCGGAAACACTAACGCTCACGCTCGAAAAGGTGGAAACCATCTCCATCGCCCTGGAAAACGGGTACGGAACCGGTACATTCTCCAACGGACTGACCGTCGAATTCCGGAACGGACTCCTGACTTTCACGAACGCGCAGAGCAACACGCAGTACAAGATCAAGGCCCAATTCGCCAACGGGACAGGGACTTCTGCCCTCACCAGCAGCGTGAACGTCAAAACGACGATGGCTCCCTACCTCGTACCGAATATCGTCTCAGCCATCGCGACAGGAGAAAAAACGATCGAAGTCTCGTGGGAGGCAGCGTACGGGAAAAATTCCGGAGCGCGGGCAACGAAATACACGATCCAGTACTATGACGTGCAGAAAGGCCGCTGGTCCAACGCCGGGTCTGTGGATGCCTCAAAGCTCGCATTTGACGGAACGTGCTACACGTACACGATCTCGCGTCTGACGGGCGGATCGGACTATCTCGTACGTGTGTTCGCGGCCAAAGACCGGTACTTCCTGGCGTCGGAAAACAGCGGTGAACTTTCGGCGCGAACGTGGCTTTCGACTCCGAAGATCACGACGGTCTCGACAAAAACGGCAGGTACCGCGGAAGTTTCGTGGAAGGCAGCCAATGGTGCCGTCTCCTACCTGCTCAGTTACGCGGAGACCGGAACTCAAAACTGGGTCACGGTCCCCGTAACGGCAGTTTCCGGAACAGTGAAGATGACGATATTCGGCCTGACCTCCGGAGCCGGATACGATTTCAAAGTCCAGGCTCTCGCCGTGGAACCGGCTGAAAATTCACTTGAATCTCCGATCAAGACCCTGCGGAAAGTCAAGTAGTGTCCCCGTTTTTTGTAACGATCCAGGTTTCCTGCGGAAATTTCCTCTTTTCGGACGCCTGCTCTCCAGCATCCAGGTCAGCTGGGGATCAGGCGTTTTTCTGTTTCACGAAACAGAAGCTCCAAGATCCCGCTCTCGGCGGT
>SUVI01000010.1 GCA_015062085.1 Planctomycetaceae bacterium | reverse complement strand
ACCGGCTGACGGCCGCTTATGGCGGAGATCGGCTTGCCGGTGGAAAAGCGGCACTGGAGCAGATCCGCAATTGCCTGAAAAACGGAATTTCTTTCACTCAGGAAACCACGCTTTCTGGGCGGCAGCCTCTGGAGACGGTGCAGGAAGCGCTGGCGTGCGGATTTCAGATCCGAATGCATTATATTGGGCTGGGGTCCCTGGAGGAAAGTCTTTGCCGCATCGCGAACCGGGTAAGGCGCGGAGGACACGATATTCCCGAGGCGGATGTTCGGAGAAGGTTTCAGAAACGAATGGCGGACCTGCGGCGGATCCTGCCGTTTTGTGGTGAAGCGAAATTTTACGACAACGAAAACGGTTTCATGCTCGCGGCGGTTTGGCAGAACGGACTTCTGATACCGGTCGGAACGCGCGTCCTGCCGTGGGTCCGGGAACTCGCGGAAGTGTGCCGATGTTTTTGATTTAACGAAACGAAAGACGATTTTTTTATGTTGGCGAAACGAATCATTCCGTGTCTCGACGTCCATTGCGGGCGCGTGGTGAAAGGGACGAATTTTCTTGAGCTCCGCGATGCCGGAGACCCGGTGGAGACGGCGAAACGCTACGAACAGGAAGGAGCGGATGAGCTGGTCTTTCTCGACATTACCGCAAGTCATGAGGAGCGCGGGATCATGCTGGACGTCGTGCGCAGGACGGCAGAACAGTGCTTCATGCCCGTCACGGTCGGAGGCGGCATCCGGTCGATCGACGACATCCGCGCGCTGCTGAATTCCGGGAGCGACAAAGTCTCCATCAACTCGGCGGCCGTCCGTGATCCGGAACTCATCCGCGAGGCCGCACGCCGGTTCGGGAGTCAGTGCATCACCGTGAATATCGACCCCAAACGCGTCATGAAAGACGGACGCGAAGTCTGGGAAGTCTTCATCAGCGGGGGACGCATCCCGACGGGGCTTCAGGCGGTCGAGTGGGCAAAGAGAGTTGAGGAACTCGGTGCGGGCGAGATCGTCCTGACGAGCATGGACGCTGACGGCACGAAAGACGGATACGATCTGGAGATCACGCGCGCGGTCGCCGATGCCGTTTCGATCCCCGTCGTCGCCAGCGGAGGGGCCGGAAATCTCACCCACTTGGTCGAGGCCGTCAAGATCGGACACGCCGACGCGGTCCTCGCCGCAAGCATCTTCCATTACGGAGAATTCACCATCCAGGACGCCAAGCGATTCATGGCCGACGCCGGGATCCCGATGCGTCTGGGACGGTGAACGGAAAAGAGATCCCTTCTTTCCGTGTTCGAGAAAACAGGAAAGAGGGGTGGTTTTTTAAAACATTTTGTTTCTTTATGAAAGACGTAAAAAGATAGGCTAAATTTCGTAAATATCCTATTGACTTTTCTTTTTCTTCTGATATGATGAAGTTCTTGCAGGAAAATCCTATGTAGGTTTTTTGATGTATCCTTAATGAATTTTCCTGGTATTTCGCCGGATAGAACTACATTTTCAAGGAGAATTTCATGAAATTGCGTTTTTTTAAGGTCATTGTGCCTGTATTTGCGCTTTTTGCGGTCCTGCTGATCTCGGCAGCGTCGGCACAGAACGTTTCCCGCCCGGACATCGTCGTTGCGGATTTCGAGACGGAAGCTCTTGACGGCTGGAAGGCGGAAGGGGAGGCGTTTCAGCTGCGTGAACCCGGCGCACAGTTTCGCTGCGGGATGGGGAGCGTTTTCGGATTCCACGGCAAAAATCTGATCAGCACTTACGCGGCTCCCGGCGCGGACCATGCGGTCGGGACGCTGACGTCTCCGGAATTCAAGATCGAGCGCAAGTACATGACGTTCCTCATCGGCGGCGGAAATTTCCCTGGGAAAACGGGGATCGCGCTTTACGTTGACGGTCAGAAAGCCGCGGAGGAGACCGGGCTTTTCAATGTCTCGATGCAGGGACACGAAGGGCTGGCGGTCAAATTCTGGGACGTCTCGGAATTTCAGGGAAAAACGGCGAAACTGGTCATTTTTGACACGCAGGCCGGCGGTGACTGGGGACACATCAAGGCGGACTACATTTGCCAGACCGACTTCGAACCGAAAAATACGGGAGAGATCCTTTTCCAGAACACGATCGCGTGTGCCGCGGATGCGAAGCCGGTCGAGTTCGACCGTCTCATCTTCGGGCATTTCATCGAGCATTTCCATCGTCTGGTCTACGACGGCATTTACGAGCCGGAGTCTCCGCTTTCGGACGAAAACGGTTTCCGTAAGGACGTCATCGAGGCGGTCCGCGATCTGAAACCCTCCATCGTCCGCTGGCCGGGCGGCTGTTTTGCGTCCGCGTACCATTGGATGGACGGTGTCGGTCCGGAACGCAAGCTGGTCTTCGATAAAGTCTGGCGTTCGGAAGATCCGAACACGTTCGGCACCGCGGAATTCGTGAAATGGTGCCGTCTCATCGGCGCGGAACCGTACATTTGCGGAAATGCCGGGACCGGTACGATGGAAGAGATCAGCGACTGGGTCGAGTACTGCAATCTGAACATCGGACACTATGGCCGGATGCGTCAGGCGCACGGTTTCAAGGAGCCGTTTAACGTGAAGTATTGGAGCATCGGAAACGAAAACTGGGGCGCGCACGAACTCGGAGCGAAAACGCCGCAGGAATGGGGACCGTGGGTCCGCGAAGCCGCCAAACTGCTCTACACGACGGACCCGTCGGTCAAAGTCGCCGCTCCCGCGACGCCGAGCGAAACGTGGACCATTCCGCTTCTTCAGCAGGCCGGACGCTACATCGACTACATCGCGATCCACGGATACTATGATTTCCTGGCGCACCACAACAATACGGCTCCGTACATTGCGTGCATGATGAAGACGCAGCATCCGGAAAATCATATCGTCCGGACTATCGCCATGCTCGACAAAACGGGATTCCGCGGGAAAGTCCACATCGCGTTTGACGAATGGAATCTGCGCAGCTGGCATCATCCGGCGTTCGGTTCCTATCCGCGCATTCCCACCCCGGAAGAACACGCTGCCCGCGACAAAAACGACATCAACTCGTCCTACACGATGGCGGATGGTCTGTTTACGGCCTGTTTCCTGAATTCGTGCCTGCGTCACTGCGAAGACGTGAAAATGGCGTGCTTCTCCCCGACGGTCAACGGCCGCGGCGCGATCTTCACGCATCCGAAAGGGATCGTGAAACGGACGACGTACCATGTGTACTGGATGTACGCCAACCTGCTCGAGAAGAACATTCTGCCGATCGATCTCCAGTCCGCGCCGCTGCTTTGGGAAAACAAATCCACGCCGATGATCGATGCGGTTTTGAGCGTCAACGACGAAGGTTCCCGTTACGTTCTGGCGGTCGTCAACAAAGACCCGGAAAAAGCAAGGCCGGTGACGCTGGAGCTCTCGAAACTTCCGAACGGTACGCCCGCGAAACTGGAAGCGACGGTCCTGAGCGGAAATTCTCCGGACGACTTCAACGACGTGGGAGCGGAAAACCGCGTCGTCCCGCAGAAGACGGTCTTTGAGGTCAAAGACGGTACCGTCACCCTTCCGCCGCACTCGCTGTCGTTCATCGAGATCCCGGTGAAATAGGGAATCTGATTTTTCAGAAACGCGCACTCCAGGTCCCTCCGCAAGGCAGGGACTTTTTTTACTTCCCGCTTGACATTTGCGTTGCCCGATCGTATAATTGGATCCAGCAGATGGAATAGCTGCGAAAAATCGATTTCGAAAATTGAAAGTGAGGACGATTTATGAAGATGCGGTTTTTTTTACTTTTTATCTTTTTTCATTCGGTACTTCTTTCGTGTGGATGTGGTACGGCAACGAAAGAGGTCGATCCTGTTGCACAGAATGCGGTGCACTTGAACAATTTTAAATTGGTCGCGTTGGGAGTGATGGGTTTTGAGTCGGCAAACAAGGCATTTCCGGCTCCGTTTACGACTGACACAAAAGGGAAACCGCTTCATTCCTGGCGTGTACAGATCCTGCCGTATATTGGGGAGGAAGCTCTTTATGAGAAGATCCGTCATGATGAACCGTGGAATAGCGAGTGGAACTCCCAGTTTCACGAACAATGTCCGGCCTGTTTCAAAGATCCAAGACAGAAGCTGGCCCCCTCTGATGCGACGATTGGAGTTGTCGTCGGCAAAAACACGATGTTTCGTGTTCCCAAGCCCGCGAAGAAACAGACCGGCGGATCTGTTGGCGGTACGAGGATGGGAGAGGTGAGCGGTGGATTAAGCAACACGATCCTAACGGTCGAGTGTAAGCCGGTATGCTGGATGGACCCCAATGGCGATCCAACTTGGGAAGAGGCTCAGAATGGACCGATCGTTTCCCAATACGGTCTGACGAAGATCGGAATGGCAGATGGGCAAGTTTACGTGATTCCGGAACGGATCGACATTGAGACCTGGCGGATCCTTCTTGACAGGCACGAGGGAGGCGAGATCTCTCTGCCGATCGATTGAACCGTACTATGTTGTGAAGATCACATGAAAGACGCAGGGAGTTTGCGGGCATTCTTTTTGCGTCTTTATGTGAATGGAGCATTGGGGCATCGATTTTGTAAGGCGATTTAGTCAATGTTTTTGGGCTCTTCCGGAATGTGCGTACCGATCTAGGTTCCGATCTCACCACTGAGTGCACTAAAAAGAAAGAGGAAAAAGGGAGTGAACGTGCTCTGACACGAATTGCCCTGACACGAATTGCCCTGACACGAATTGCCCTGACACGAATTTCCCTGACACGAATTTCCCTGACACGAATTTCCCTGACACGAATTTCACGGAAAACGCGAAAAGACGCAAATGAATTTTTAAAAATTAAAAAATGTTCGCGAGATCCGTGTTTTTTCGTGCTTTTCGTGTTCCCTTTTCTGTGTGGCTCGGTGCGTTTTCAGTGGGCTCAGTGGTGAAACAGTACGCAGTTCCCGGAGGGACCCAAAAGAGAGTTCGGCAAAAAAAGAGATCCCGGTTTCCCGGCAGGTGCGCGTTTTGGAGCGTGTGCTCGCCGGAGTACCGGAATTTTTTTGCTTTTCCCGCTTGACAGTTTGGCCTTCGTTCGGTAAAATGAGAGAATGGAGTTTTGGAAGTTCCGGACAAAAAGGAGAAAATGAAAAGATGAGATCCTGGCGAAATGTGTTGGGGTGGACGGCAGGCGTTGCGGCAGGGACCGCTGCGGTCATGGCGGGATGGACGCTTCAGGCAACTGAAGCGGAGACCCAAAAATCTGGGTATGCCGTCATCGTGAGCGAGGCGGTCAGCGCGGATCCGGAGTGGAACGCTGCGGCGGATGCGCTCGAAAAGCGTCACGGTGAGAATTTCGAGGTCCGGAAGTTCGTCTGGAAGGAAGATCCGGCGGAAGTGCGTGCGGCATTGAGCGAATTTCAGCCGCGGTACGCAGGTTTCGTCGCTCGGCCGGAAGAAGCGGGACGCGAATTCGTCGCCTCGGTCCATCGGCTGATGCGCCGTCTGGATGAGGACCCCTACACCGACGCGATCTGGGGGATCCTCACCGGGTTTGAAGCGTCAGATGCCGTCCGCATGACGCAGTGGAAACCGACGGTTATTTCCAAAGCCGCCGGCGGAACGTCCATCCCGCTGGAACTTTTCGACTCCGGCATCTGGTACGATGAAGGAAAGCAGAGCCATTACGTCGTGAAAGAGTCCGGCAAAGCTCCGGAAGACCGAACCGACGGACCCGCGGATTCCACTGCGAAGCTGGTCGAGGCGATCGACGGCACGCAGCTGATGGTTACCTCCGGACACGCGACGGAAAAGGATTGGCAGCCGGGGTACTCGTACCGGAACGGATGCTTCCGCTCGAAAAACGGCGAGCTTTTCGGTGTACCGCTTGAGGGAGAGCGGATCCCGGTGAAGTCGGAGAATTCCAAGATCTGGCTCGCGTCCGGAAACTGCCTCATCGGACACATTTCGGACCGGGACTGCATGGCACTGGCGATGATCCACAGTGCGCACGTCGACATGATGGTCGGGTACACCGTGCCGACCTGGTTCGGATTCATGGGGTGGGGAATTCAGGACTACTATTTCGAGCAGGCCGGACGCTTTACGCTTGCGGAGGCGTTTTTCGCGAACAATCAGGCCCTTACGCATAAGCTGGACCAGCTGGTTCCCGGACTTCCCGCACTCATCAACAAAGCGGCGGACTATTCAGGAAAAATCGAACTGCCAGCCGAAATGCGGGAGGCATTCAAGACACAGATGAATGCGGGAATGACGCTGCGCGGTTTGATGTTCGACCGGGATGTCGTTGCGCTTTACGGCGACCCTGCGTGGGAAAATGCGCTTGCGGAACGTGAGTACGGCTGGACGCAGACGCTGGAGTCGAAAGCGGCGGAGAACGGAAAGACACTCTGGACATTCACCATCACGCCGAATGTCGATGCCTTTAAACTCACCAACGGGAACGGCTCCCAGCGCGGCGGAAGACCGATTTTCGTTTTCCTGCCGGAAAGAGTGAAGAACGTCGAGATGCTTCGCGGTGACGAATTGGCCCCAGTCATCGCGGACGATTTCATTCTCGTGCCGCAGTCCGAGGCTCTGAATGGGACAGAGAGCCGGGTGATCGAGTTTTTGGCTGATTGACGGCGCAAAAAGAAGGCGTTCTCGGTGAAAATTTTCCGATTTTTTGAATCAGTTCGGGATTTTTGTCCTGAATATGAGGAGAGAAAGGGAAAACCGGGGATTGACGGGATTTTATTTTGTGCTATACTTGAGATTTTGTGCGGCTGGAATCGTTCGCGGAAAATAAAATCGAACGCAGAATGCGTTTCCGGCCGATAAAATAATAGAAGAGGGACGTTTTTCAGTCTTTTTCGTCATCTTCCGGGCTTCGTGTGCCGGTTGGCGGTCTCTTTCGGCGTCATGCGGCAGAAAAGATGAGACTAAAGAGACGGAAAAACTGCATATATTTTGGAAGAGATCCATTCAACACATGGGGAACAGAGCATGTCTGAAGACGTGAAAAAGACAGCGGCGCAGATCGCTGCGGATGAATACAAACTGCGGCATAAGAAACGCGTGCACAAGATCGACAAATTCTTTACCGCGCTAGTGAAACTCAAGGGGAGCGACCTTCACCTGAAAGCGGACCGGCCGCCGTACATTCGCCAGGGCGGTGACCTGAAAGCGCTGAATCACCCGCCGATCCCGGATGAAGAGATGGTCGACATGCTGTTCGACATCATGGACGAACGCAACCGACGCATCTTCAACGAAGAAGGCGGCGCGGACTTTGCGCACGTGGTGGAAGTGGACGGTATCGCGTGGCGTTTCCGTGTGAATATCCTTCAGCAGCTGGGACACATGGGGCTGGTGGCTCGCCGAGTGAACAATACGATCCCGGAATTTGAAAAACTTTTCCTTCCGCAGTCGCTTGAAAAACTGTGTCAGTACTCGCAGGGAATGATCCTTCTGGCGGGGATCACCGGTTCGGGAAAATCGACGACGATCGGTTCGATGCTGAACTGGATCAACGCGCGGTACAAGAAGCACATTCTGACGCTCGAAGACCCGATCGAATTCACGTTCACGGAAGACAAATGCCTGATCAACCAGCGCGAGATCGGTATGGACGTGAAGGACTTCATGATCGGTATGAAACACGCGGTGCGAGAAGACCCGGACATCATCCTCGTGGGTGAAATGCGAGACCAGGAGACGTTCGAGACGGCCATTCATGCGTCGGAGACCGGGCACTTGGTCTTCGGGACCATTCACGCTTCGACGGCTCCGACGACGATCAACCGAATCCTCGACCTTTTCCCGCAGGACATGCACAAGGCGCTGCGCAGCGCACTTGCGTTCAACCTGAAAGGTATCGTTGCGCAGAAACTGCTGAAATCGATCATGCCGGGCGTTTCGCGAGTTCCGACGTGCGAAGTGATGTTCTTCAATCCGACGATCCAGAAACTGATCCTTGAAGAACAAGACGAGAAACTTGCCGACGCGATCCGTATCGGCTACCAGGAAGGGATGCAGGACTTCACCCTTTCGCTGAAACAGCTCGTCGAGAAGAAGATGATCACGCGTGAAACTGCGTTTGAAGTGGCTCCGAACCTGGAAGCTCTGAAGATGGCGCTCAAGGGTATCGAGGTCAAGGAACCGGGTATTCTCTGATCCCGTGTCTGTTGTCTGATCCGCGTTTCGGGAAGTGCTTTGGTGCGCTTCCCGCAGAGTGTTCCTGAAGGTCAGAGTTCCTGAAGGTCAGAGTTCCTGAAGGTCAGAGTTCCTGAAGGTCAGAGTTCCTGAAGGTCTAGGGAATGCGGATCGGCGTTTTGTGTGTCCGTTTTAATTTTTTGTTTCATTCAGGAGTGCCGTGTCGGCAGAGAAAATGAGTGCATCCAGTTCTGAATCGTCTGCAGTTTCCGCTCCGGTCAAGCCGAATTTGAGCGAAAGTGTTTCTTCGGCTGAACCGAGTTCTGAAAATCAGGCTCAGGAGGAGAGTTTCGGCCGGATGGTGCGCGAGATCTTTGAATCGGTCGCCATTGCGTTTGTCGTAGCGTTTCTGTTTCGGACGTTTCTTGCGGAAATGTTCATCATTCCGACCGGTTCCATGGCACCGACGCTCATGGGACAGCATAAGGACGTGACCTGCCCGCAGTGCAGTGCTCCGTATCAGGTCGGCGTCGTTCAGGGACAGAATGTAAATTACTCGATCTGTCCGAACTGCAATGCGGTCATGGATTACGCGAATGAAGCGAAGCACGGGAACGTGGCTCCGAACTATCCGGGTGACCGGATCTTGGTCGGGAAGTATCCGTACTACTTTTCTCGTCCGCAGCGGTGGGATGTGGCGGTCTTTCTTTTTCCCGGCGGCGGAAATACGAATTACATCAAACGGTGCGTCGGTCTTCCCGGTGAAACGATCCGCATTCAGGACGGCGATATTTACGTGAAGCCGTCGGAACCTCTTCGCACGTCAGATGGATCGGGGACTCCGGAGGGCCAGGAAGCTGCGGGGTCTGCGATCAGTACAGGTTTTGCGCGGAAGGTGGAAGCTCCGTTTCACATTGCCCGTAAACCGCCGGAAAAGATCCTTGCGACGATGATCCCGGTCTACCAGAACGATTACCAGAACACACTGCTGCGTCAGGTCCGGATGCCCTCCCGCTGGTATCAGCTTGAAATGGATCCGGCAGAAGGAACGCACATGGGTGTCCAGGCTCGATGGCAGGAAAGTGCGGATGGGCGGGAGTTTTACTTCCGGCAGACGGATCCGGATGAAATGACCGGCTGGCTGGCGTATCGGCATCTCGTTCCGCTGCAGCCGCACTGGCGTCAGGCCGCAATGGATCAGTGTCCGGATGTGCGTCCGCGTCTGATCACGGACATGACGGCGTACAACACGGGGATGAGCGGCTCGTACAGCAGCGATGACGGAACGGGGGTATTTTCCATTCCGATCCCGGATTCCTTCTATGGACGGCATTGGGTGAAGGATCTGGTCTTCGAGGCGACTATCGATGTGCGTTCTCTGAAAACGGGTTTTTTTCAGGTCGGACTTGCGCGCGGCCGGATGTTTTGGTGTAAGGTGGATCTGGAAACCGGAGAAGTAACGCTGGAGATCCCGGCGGTTCCGGATTTTGGCGAAGACGTGCAGCGGCAGAAAGAGTTCGCGGAGACCAACGCGAATCGTGAGACGGTCTACTTTGCCCGCGCAAAGTCAAACATGAACGGGACGGACATTTATCACTTCCGGTTCGCCAACGTGGATGATCAGCTGCATGTTTGGGTCGATGGAAAGGTTTTGGAATTTGACCAGCCGACGGCGTATATTGAATCGGAACGCATCCTTCCTTCGAAGGTCGACTTAGAGCATCCGGTTCAGGTCGGATGCCGGAACTGCGAGGTGAATCTATCGCATATTTCGCTGTATCGCGATATTTACTATGTGGCTCGTGAACGTGAGGATTCCGAACAGATGAGTGATTTTGTCGAGGACGGGCACTATGGAGTGCAAGTCTACACGCCGCCGCTCGAATTGGCTTCGGATCCCGCACTTTGGGAGGCGTTTCAGAAGATGCGCTTTGTGGAATTTCGTCTGGATACGGAGGGGGAACCGCAGTATTTCATGCTGGGAGACAACAGCACGAACAGCGCAGACAGCCGATGCTGGACGTACCCGAGTTACGATCCCCGAAGAAATCAGTACCTGAAGGAGTACTATGTGCCGGAATCGCTGCTGGTCGGTGAGGCTTACTATGTGTATTGGCCGCATTCCTGGAAACCATTTTGGCCGAACTGGAAGAAATTCCGGAAGATCAAGTAGCGGAGTGCCTGAGTGTGCCGCAGGGTGAGCGGAGCGGCGAGAGTCGTTTCAGTGGTCGAATCGGAGGTCGAATCGGAGGTCGAATCGGAGGAAAGATGGGGAGTCCGATCCTAAAAGTGAAGAATCTGGTGAAGCAGTTTTGCCGAATAACGGTATTCCCGCCGTCGTGCAGCCGAACGACGGTGATCAATGACCTCTCTTTTGAGGTCAACGAGGGGGAGATCGTGGCGCTGCTTGGCGGAAATGGTGCCGGAAAATCGACGACATTCGATATGCTTGCGGGACTTTCTTCTCCGACGGACGGCAAGATCGAGTTTCGCAAGTCTCCCAGTTTTCTGGATGCGGTCCTGTCTGCGGACGGTGAGGATCCGAAGGAGGCTGCGGAGCGTGATGGTGACGCCGATGAGACGCCGGGGGATGAGAAATGGATCCCTATCATGAAGATGCCTTTGTATCGGCGAGCACAGCATGGGATCATTTACCTTCCGCAGAAAAGCAGCGTCTTCAATGCTCTGACGGTCCGTCAGAATCTGATCGGCGTCATGGAAGTCATCGAGCCTAAAAATTTACGTTTGGGGATGAAGTTATTTGAGGTGGAGTCCGGGACGCACGAGGAATTCTGTGACCGGATGCTTCGGAAATTCAAATTGACCGAAGATACCAAGGAGGAGCCTGTATCGGATAAAAAAAAGCGGAAGCTGGAGGATACCAAAGCGGGAAGCATTTCTGGCGGCGAGCGTCGGAAACTGGAGATCGCGCGTTCGTTTATTCGCAATCCGCGGCTCATTTTGATGGATGAACCCTACGCGGCACTGGATGAGCCGGCGATCGGGCTTTGCAATGATTTTTTTCAGGAAGTGAAAAAGGCGGGGGTCTCCATTCTGATCGTGGACCATCATCTTCAAGACGTGCTGCAGATCGCGGACTGGGTGATCTACCTGACGAAGGGACAGGAAGGGTGCATTCAGGGGCCTCCGTGGGCGATCGTGCGGCATCCGAAAGCGATGGCGGAGCTTTTCAGCAAGGACTTGAAGGACTTTCACGAAAAATTCCCGATCCCGGACGAGGTCCTGAACGGCAGCGGGTATGCCGTTTGCGAAGAAAATCGGGATTGGAGGGGCCTGTGGAACGAGATCCGTCAGAGGCCGCGAAAGACGGTCCAGAGTTTTGAGGCTTCCGTCTCGGAACTTAAGACGGGCGCTCAAAATCATGTTTCGGGAGTTCGTGAGCGAGTTCCCGGCATTCGGGGACGCGTTCCTGGCGGGCAGAAAGAGGTTCCTGGCGGGCAGAAAGAGGTTCCTGGCGGGCAGAAAGAGGTTCCTGGCGGGCAGAAAGAGGTTCCTGGCGGTCGGATCTCCGGCGATGTCCGTTTTGAAGAGTGAGTTTTTTTAATTTGGAGCCGTTTGTGGATCCCGGCTCCGTTTCGAAGGTCCTAGAGTTTTCTTTACGGCACGAGTCGTGAAGGGTGGTGTGTTTCAGGAGAGTAAGTAAAAAAATGATTTCATCTTATCCCGTTTTTGTGATCCGTATCGGTTCCGGATACGCGACGATGGCGACTCCGGACAGTCCGGAAGAGAAGCCCGAATTTGCAATTCTCGTCTTTACGGCGGAAGCTCTTGCGGACGCGTTCATCGAGGCGGTCGGGATCCAGGATGCGGATGTGCGTTTTTTGCGTAACGAGCGTGAACTTGGGCGTGTGCTTGCCGTTCAGCCTGCGGAGGTGACGCACATTGCGATCGATTCCGTGCTTGAGGATGGGCATTTGCAGACGAATTGCCTCACGCTGTACGAGATGGTGAAGGAGCACATGCCGCTGGCGCGTTCTCCGTGGGACTATCCGGTCTTTCTTCTGCGTCAGTCGGATGGACAGTTCGCGGCGATCGCGACGGAAAAGTCTCTCGTTCTTGCGCTGTTCACGAGCAATCAGAAAGCAAAAGAGTACCGAGCTCGGCTCGAGCGTCCCTCGCAGTACGAGCTGACGCGGGTGGAAACGCCGAGTCAGCTTCATGATTTCCTGAAAAGCCTGCCGGAAGAGACGTCTGCGGTCGCATTTAATCCTACGATCGACGACGGATCCCGTCACTCGGCCGTTCAGTGTATGGAAGTCGCCAAACTGATCGAAAAATTCCTCGCATAATGTAGAAAAGTTCGAGCCGTTTTGGCAAAACGCAGTTTTTTTTGAATTTTAGATCCTTTTTGCGAGCCGCGCATGAGAGAAGTTTTTGTTGTGCTGCCGTCCCAGGGAATGGAATCCCTTTCCCTGACACTTTCTTCGGAGGAATGCCATGAGATCCTCACGGCATGGACCTGCGTTTACCATCCGGAGGTCCTTCGGCTGACGCGTAAGACCGCCAGTCCAATGTATGGTCTGTACATTTATGATGAACCGGAAAACGCGATCCTGATCACGCCGTCTCCCACGCTCGACGTTCTGGACCACTACTGGATGGAGCGTGCCGAGGAACGGAACTGCATTTTTTTGAAAGACTGTTCCAGTTTGGAAAAACTGACGGCGCAGCTGCTTCAGATCCTGCGCGAGGAGGCGGAAAAGGACGCTGAAAAAGATGCTGCGGAAAAGGCTGCGGCTGAAAAAACCGAAGGAATGGTACCGCTGGAATCCTTTGGGGAGGCTGGACCGGAGAGTTCGGCAGAAGAGGAAGCTCTGGAGAGTTCGGCAGAAGAGGAAGCTCTGGAGAGTTCGGAAAACGCAGAACGTGCCGGAACTGATGCCGGAACGGATGCCGGAACGGATGCCGGAACGGATGCCGGAACGGATGCCGGAACGGATGCCGGAACGGATGCCGGAACGGATGCCGCAGAGGTCTGCGAGTCAGGAAATTTGGAAGCGGAAGCGGCGGAAACTGAGGAAGTTCTGGAAGAAAAGCCTCTTCCGGAACTTGGGGATCTTTTCGCGGCAGACGACCGTGTCACGGATCCGGAAATGCCGCAGACGTGCGATTTCATGGCACTTGGGATGATGCACCTGCTTTCGGAGATCATGTCGCACAAGCTCCAGTTCATGAGCTATCTGGAACCGTTTTCGTTTGCGTCGAGCGTTCTGGAAGTTTTGACGGCGTGCGATGAAGGGGACGCTCCCAAAGCGAAGCGGGAAATGCAGAACGTGTGGGACCAGCTCGTTCAGTCTCGGCAGTACTATGCGCCGCAGGATGGCTACCTTTTCGATCTGACGCTTCTGGATCGGTCGTATCTTCCGGAGACGTTTCTTGAGGAGCTGAAAAAAGCATCCGCGATGAACCTGCACGCGGACGGGACCGTGATCAAAAAGATGGCGGCGGAGTTCCCGGAAATGTTTGAGGAGCTGAAGAAGAAACTGGCGTCCGGAGACGTCTGTCTGGTCGGCGGCGAGGAAACGGAGACGGAATTTCCGCTTCTGACGCAGGAAGGGATCCTTCGCCGTCTTCAGCACGGTCTGGAGGTCTACCAGAAGCATCTTGGGCGAACTCCGGAGATCTACGCGCGCCGCCGATTTGGTCTAACGCCGTTACTTCCGGGTATTTTGAAGCGTCTTGGTTTTGGAGGAGCGCTGCATTTTACGCTGGATGACGGGAAATTCCCGGTCTCGGAGCAGTCCCGGATCGCGTGGAAGGGGATGGATGCGCAGGTCACGGAAGCCTTTTCGAAGATCCCGCTGGACGCACGCAGCGCGGATCCTGTTGCCGGGCTTCCGGAAACGCTGGCGTCGTCCGTCAACGTCGATAATGCGTTCGGTGCGATCTTTACGCACTGGGCCGGTGAGGGAATGACGTCCTGCTGGTACGAGCTTCTGAAACGGTCCTGCCGCTGGATCCCGCTGTTCGGCGACCTGACGACGTTCGGTACGTGCCTGGAAGCGACGCGGTATTCCAGTGCGGATGAGCGGTTCAGTGCGGAACGCTACGTTTCGCCGTATCTCCAGCAGATGGTCTCCAAGAAAGAGGCGGATCCGATCTCCCGCTGGGCGCGGTATCATCAGCTTCGTGTGCGTCTGGAGGCGCTTTGCAGTCTGGAAAGTCTCGCGGTCTGGCTCGGTGCCGTGAAAAAGAAAAATGGTCCGGATGCCGCAGCTTCCGTCGGAGAAACGCTTTTGGATCAGTTGGAAATGCTGGAAGATCCTGCTGCGGAAGGAAAGTCGTTCTTCACGACGGCGCGGCAGGAAATGCTGCGGGCAGAACGAAAAACGGCAGAGCAGATCGCGGAAGTCCTTTCGGACGGAACTCGCAAAAATACGCTGATCCTGCTGAATCCGTCCAGTTTCCCGGTCTCTAAGGTGACGGATCTTTCCGAAGCGGAAAAGGTGCTTTCCGTACCGCGTCTCATTCCGGAAGAAAGCGAGTGCGTGAAACGCCATTTCTGGGAAAAAGATCCCACAGAAGAGCGCGGGCCGGTCCATGCGGTGCGAACGGAGGTGCCGGCACATGGTTTCGCCATCCTGTGCGATTCTCCGAAACTTCCCGGTACTCCGAAAGAAGAGAAAACTGCGAAACGCTGGTTCTTCGGCAGAAAACGCAAACAGGAGCAGCTGCCTCCGCCCGTTTACCAGGATCGCGAGTCCGGAATGTGGCTGATGGCGAATGAGCATCTGACGCTTCGGTTCGATCCCTACACCGGGCATTTGCGTTCCGTTTTCGACAATGTGCACCGCGGAAACCGTTTTTCGCAGCTTCTGGCGATGCGTTTGAGATCTGCGCCGCTGGATTCCCTTGCAGGCGACGCGCCGGAAGAGTATTCGATCATGGCGGCGGACTCCTTCAAACCCGCGATATTCGCAGACCGATGCGAGCTGGAAGTCTCCGGACGTCTGATGAGCCGTGAAGGAGAGATCCTGGCCCGGTTTACGCAGACGACGCTTCTTCGGCGGGGAAGTTCGGTCGTGGAATTTGATGTTTATCTTGAGCCGCTTCGTGAACTTGGCCGGAATCCCTGGCAGTCGTACATTGCGAGCCGGCTGGCGTGGGGCGACGGCGTGGTGGATCTTTTCCGAAACGTCGGTTTTCAGTCTAGCCGTACGACGGCGTTTCGGATCGAGTCGCCGTATTTTGTGGACATTCGCCCGATCCAGTACACCGCAGCGTCGCGGATCATGTCTTCGGTGACGCAGGAACTTGCGCAGCGTGTCCGCGGCCAAGAACTTCGGCGCGAGAATTTCCTTCCGGAACGCGGTGCGGATACGGAGTACTCGGATTCCCGGCTTACACTGCTTGCGAATGGGCATCCGTGGCACCGGAATTGCGCGCATCGGCGTCTGGATACGCTTTTGATGGTCCACGGAGAGACGAGCCGGCGTTTCCGTTTCGGCATTGCAGTAAATGTGCCCTACCCGATGCGGACGGCTCACGAATTCATGAGTCCGGCAGTGCAGGTCCCCGGCGCATTCCGCGAAGTGGAAGATCGCGCACTTTCGGGCTGGTTTGGGCACGTTTCTCACCGAAATGTCATGATCTCGCACTGGGAAGCCGATGAAAAAGGTGCGCGTCTGCGTTTCGTGGAGACGGAAGGCCGAAATGTCCGTGTGACGTATCGTGCGATGCGACCCCTGGTGTCGGCTGAGCAGGTCGACTTCCGCGGCGAGCGGATCAATACGTATGCGATCGACGGAGATCGGGTCTCCTTCGATATTTTTGCGAACGAATTTCGCGAGATCCGGATCGCATTTTCATGAGCGTGAGGAGGATAAGGAAAAGTTTTCCGCCCCTCCTTGCAAAAAAATTTAAATCGTGTATAATGTAGACCTACTTTTTTACTTTAGTGTACATAAGGAGCTAAAAAATGTCGAAACCCCAGCACATTGTCAAAAAATCGAATCACGGCAAGCGTCCCGCTTCTTCCCAGGCCCGTAAGGCGAAGCGCCACATGGTGAAGACCTGATCATGAAGGTTTGCTCGTGAAGGCTTGATGGTGAAGACCAGAACCGCGATTTCGTGCGAGTAAAGATCCATACATGCGACACCATGAATTCCTTTTGAGTTTGTGGTGTGTGTATTATTTTAAAAGGAGGATGTGGTGGCCAAGAAACCAGTGCTATTTGATGTCTCTACGCTGGATCATAGTCAGGTCCTTGCAGATCAGGCGGCGATCCGGAAAGAAAACCGGCATCGTTTTGAGATGGAGATGCTGACCGGGATCCTTCATGAAGACTTTGAAAACATGGTCTGTGTTGGCTATCAGGATGTTTCGCCGGATGCATTTTGGGTGCGCGGGCATATGCCGGGCTATCCGATCATGCCGGGAGTGCTGATTTGTGAGAGTGCCGCACAGCTTGCGAGTTACTATGCGAAGAAGCTGAATTATCTTGACCGCGGGATCATGGGATTCGGCGGGCTGGATAATGTGAGGTTTCGCGGTCAGGTGCGTCCTGGAGACCGATTGGTGCTGATCGTTAAGCTGCTTCGCGGCAAGCCGAACATGATGATGATCCTGCAGTTTGAAGCGGTCGTGAATGGGGAAGTCGTAGCGGATGGAGAGATCCGCGGCGTCGCCATTCGTGACATTGAATTTGATGCCCCGGAAGAAAAATGACCGATACGCCTTTCGAACGGGATCATTGGATGCAGATTTGGATGGAAAAGAGGATGGCTTTTTCGGCCAGCCTTGAGAAAAAGGAAAAGGAAGATCATGCCGCGCCGTGCATTGCGACGAATCGACGAAACGCTTGACTATTCCCGCCATTTATACATGGTGAAGGAACAGTTGGAGAAACCGTGGGATGTCTCGAGGTATTTTGAGGATCCGTCGGCTCCGCTTGAGGTGGAGATCGGAAGCGGGAAAGGACAGTTCATCCATGATGCTGCCTTGGCGGATCCGGGCCATAATTTCATCGGGACGGAGATCGCGCACAAGTATGCGGCATACTGTGCAGCACGTCTGATCGGGGCGGGCATTTCGAATGCGTGCATGTTTTCGGGAGACGGGCTTGCGCTTTTCCGCGAATATCTTCCGGAAAACTCTCTCGCGGCCGTGCATGTTTACTTTCCGGATCCGTGGTGGAAGAAACGTCATCGCAAACGCCGCGTGATGCAGATGGAGTTGGTCCGTGCCTGTGAAAAGTGTCTGGTTCCCGGCGGGAAACTGCACTTTTGGACGGATGTGGAAGAGTATTTCACGACGGCCATGGAAATGATGGCGGCCGAGTCGGTGCTGGAAGGGCCTTTTGAACCTTCGGTAGATGAGACCGTTTGGCGAACGCATTTTGAGAAACGCACGGTCGTGGAAGGCCGACCGGTTTTTCGCTCCTACTTTGTGAAGAAGTGAAATTTGAGTCCATTTTCCTAAGGAAGGACTTCCCATGAAACCGACAGTGAATCCGTGGAAAAAATGCCTGGAGTTCGTTGCCTTGAGCGACATTGGGCTTCGCCGTTCCAATAATCAGGACTCGCACGATGAAGTGCCTGCACGGAACCAGACTATCTGGAATTCGCGCGGGCACGTTTTTTGCGTGGCGGACGGAATGGGGGCGCACGCGGCTGGTGAACTTGCGAGCAAGCTGGCGACAGACACGATACCGATGGTCTATCTGAAGCAGACGCAGCTCCCGCCGGCGGAGGCTTTGACGATGGCGATCCAGGAAGCGAATCTGGTCATCCACAAGAAAGGGAATTCCGATCCGGAACTGCGCGGGATGGGGACGACGAACGACACGCTGGTCATTTTACCGGAAGGGGCGATGATCGGGCACGTCGGTGACAGTCGTGTCTATCGTCTGCGCGGGAGAAAATGGGAGCAGCTCACGCGCGATCACAGTATCGTTTGGGACATGGAGGAGGCGGGGAAACCGATCGATGGATCGGTGCAGAAAAACGTCATCACGCGGTGCCTTGGTGTCTCGCCGGATGTGCGCGTGGACATCGAGGGGCCGATGCCGATCCAGCAGGGAGACATTTTTCTTCTGTGCAGCGACGGTCTGTGCGGGCAATTTGAGGGAAAAGAGGCGGATATGGGACGCATTTTGTCCATACTGCCGCTTCCGGAAGCGACGCAGGGGCTCATCGATCTGGCGAATCTCTACGGCGGCCCGGACAACATTACTGTCACGACTGTGAAGTATCTTGGCACGCAGCAGGCGGTGATGAAGAATGGAGGACCGGAGGCTGTTCCTGCTGCCGCGCAGACGCAGATGCCTCTTCCGCCGGTCTCGGCATGGTGCTGGAATCTTCTGGCAGGTTCGGGGTTTCTGTTTTTCCTAGGGCTGATCCTTGCGGCTTTTTGGCTGATACCGGGATCGGTCTTGGCGGTGCTGGGGGCTGTAGGGGCGGGGTTCGCCGCGTTTCGGATCTTGGGCCGCAAACCGCTGAAACCATTTACCCGAAGAAGCGGAAAGGGACCGTATCGGTCGTACAGTGCCGAGTGTGATGAGGAGTTCTGCCGAAGTTTGCGCAAGACTTTTTTGGAATTGCGGTCTGGTGCGCTGGATCAGGGAGTTTCGGAGCTGAAGGAGGCCGAGGAGCTGGCGCGTACGGCAGAACGTGCGCTGAAGGAGAAAAAGTTCGACGGATCCGCGAAGCATTTTGTCCTTGCGATCTCCTCTATTTGGCGGATACTTGCCGGATAGTGTGTTTTTCGCGGACGATCGGGCGATTGGCGAAATTTGTGTGAAATAAAGGGCGAAAGTTCCCGGTTGGTGTGCGTTTCCGCCTGCCGATGGGACTGGGACGCTGGGTGTTTTTTTAATTCGTTTTAATTAGGAAGATCATGCATTCTGAATACGATATCATCGTCATTGGTTCGGGACTTGGGGGAATGACTGCTGCGAATATTTTGGCTCGTGCGGGGCATCGGGTCCTGCTTTGCGAGCATCATTTTCAGCTGGGAGGGCTGGCGACCTGGTTCCGAAGGAAAGACGGGATCATTTTCGACATTTCGCTTCATGGTTTCCCCGTCGGCATGATCAAGAGCTGCAGAAGATACTGGAATCGTGAGATCGCGGATTCGATCGTCCAGCTTCCTTCCATTCGTTTCGACAATCCGATGTTTTCGCTTGAAACGACGTTCAATCGTGAGGATTTCACCCGGCTTCTGATCGAGAAATTCGGCGTGGAAGCGGAAACGGTGAACGCGTTTTTCGACAAAGCGCGCAGTATGACGTTTGTCGATGACCAGCAGATGACGACGCGTGAGCTGTTCGAGGAATTTTTCCCAGGCCGCGATGATGTCGTGCGGCTTTTGATGGAGCCGATCACGTATGCGAACGGTTCGACGCTGGATGAGCCGGCGATCACGTACGGCATCGTGTTCTCGAACTTTATGTCGAAGGGCGTCTTTACCTTCACCGGAGGCACGGATAAACTCGTTGCGATGATGAAGGAAGAGATGGAGAAAAACGGCGTCGAGATCGCGATGCGGACGAAAGTGGAGAAGATACTCGTGGAAGACGGAAAGATCTGCGGGATCGAGATCGGCGGAAAGACCGTGAGGGCAAAGGCCGTCGTCTCCAACTCGAATTTGAAGAGTACGATCTTCAACATGACGGGCCGTGAGTATTTCCAGCCGGAATTCATCGAAAAGGCGGAAAAGGTGCGCCTCAACAATTCCAGCTGCCAGGTCTACATGTCGCTCAAGCCGGGCGAAACGGTGGACGAGAGCGTCTGCGGTGACCTGCTCTTTACGTCAGTCGCGCCGAAATTCGACACGAAAATGCTTCTCAGCCGTGATATTACGAGCCGAACCTACTCTTTCTACTATCCGAAAACGCGCCCGGGCGTCAGTGACCGATACGCGATCGTCGCCAGCACGAACGCGAATTACGATGACTGGGCGAGCCTTTCCGAGGAAGAATACGAAACGGCGAAAAACGAGCTGATCGAAGACACGCTCAACGCGGTCGAGAAGTACGTGCCGGGGATCCGAGAAAAGATCGACTGGGTCGAGGCCGCCACGCCGAAGACGTTTGAACGTTACACGCTCCACCAGATGGGAGCGAGTTTCGGAACGAAGTTCGAGGGATTGGAGATCTCGCGCGGACTTCCGGAGCAGATACCGGGGCTCTACCACACGGGAAGCGTCGGGATCATCATGTCCGGATGGCTCGGTGCCGTGAATTACGGTGTCATCGTCGCGAATGAAGTGGACGCTTTCGTCCGGAGCACGGCAGAGTAATGCGGCTTTTGCACTTGAAAAAAGAAATTTGAAAAAAGAAAACACGGAAGGGAATGAGGCTCTTTCGTGTTTCCTTTCTGGTGGGTTCGAAGACGGCGCACTGTCTCCCCCCTTGAATCTTTTTGAAAATCGGATAAAATGAACAATGATTTATCTTAAATTTCCTATTGAGTGAGGTTTTTTCATGGCAGATACGATTTTATCTTCGGATCCAGGAAATTCCAACCCAGATCCCAACAATACTCCGAATCGATCGAAGCTGGAGCCTGGAGATGTTATTGGGGGCTGCCGTCTTGTCGAGGAACTCGGGGCGGGCGGGTACGGCGTCACGTGGAAAGCGGTGATTTCTTCCGCTGGTGTGGAACAGACTGTGGTCTGCAAGCTGCTTAAGGAAAATTTGCGCAACGATACAAACGCGACCGAAGAAGTTCGGCGTGTTTTCGAACTGACACAGAGGTTAAATCACACGTACATCTGCCCGATCAAGGCGATCGATGAGGATCCGGTTCACGGTATTTTTCTCGTCATGGCGTATGCCGGCGGTGAAACGCTCCGCAAGTGGTTTAGCCGTCAGCCGGGATACGAAAACGGACTCTCGATGGATATGGTCAAGCCTATTCTTGAGAAGATCGCTGATGCGCTGGACACGATCCACCGCAATGAGGTCCTTCATCGGGACGTGAAGCCGGAAAATATCATTTTCAGCGATTCGGGCAAGAATGCCGTGCCGTGGCTCATCGATTTCGGCATCGCGGCGAAGATCCACACGGAAGAGTCGAACATGACGACCGGACGCAGTCGGGCGAATTCCGGAACCGCCCCCTACATGGCTCCTGAACAGCATCTGTCCCGCCAGCAGGATGCGCGCACGGACCAGTACGCGCTCGCAGTGATGGCTTACGAATTCCTCACCGGCCAGGTGCCGTTTCCGGGGAATCGGGATGAAGCTCTTGCTCTGAAAATGCTGGCGCTTCCGGAACACGATCGGCTTTCAGCGCGTATGTACGCGGTCCTCTCAAAAGCATTGAATAGAGAAATGGACCAGCGTTTCGTAACGTGCACGGAGTTCGTCAACGCATTGTCGGCCGCGTCGGAACTTGCACCTGCGGCAGAACGCCTTGCCCATGCGCGCCTGCGAAAAGAACAGAACGGCGGCCGTCCGCCCCTTTTCAATCGGCGTAATTTTCTTCTCGGCGGTCTTGGAGCAACGGCCGCTGCGCTTGGGGTGTGGCGGATGACGCAAGATACAGAGGAACCGTTGCCTGCGCCAGAATCACCGTTGCCTGCGCCAGAGGAACCGTTGCCTGCGCCAGAATCACCGTTGAATAACTATTCACCAGCACCTTTGGATCCATCGGAGAACGGCATTTTAGGAACATTTCCATTTGGAACTGCGGCCGGCGAGCGTAAGGTATGGCAGGTCGACGGTATTTATTACGCTTTCCGCTGGTGTCCTCCGGGCACGTTCCTGATGGGGAGCCCAGAAGACGAACCGGGCCGGTTTGATGGCGAAACGCAGCACAGCGTGACGCTTACGCGCGGTTTCTGGATGCTTGAGACAGAAGTGACGGAGGAAATGTGGCATCATGTGATGAGTGCGAGGGTCGCAACACAGGCCGCGAAGGAGATCGGACCTGTTGCTGCACCATCGTGGAAGAAAGGCCCCGATCATCCAAAGGTCGAGGTGCACTGGATGGAATGTGATGAATTTTGCCGTAAACTTTCGAGTCAACTTGGGCAGACGGTCAGTCTTCCAACGGAGGCGCAGTGGGAGTATGCGTGTCGAGCAGGTACGACGGGCGCGTATGCTGGCGACCTTGATGAGATGGGCTGGTACTGGGACAACAGCGGAGATGAAATTCATCCAGTAGGCCAAAAGAAGCCGAATGCGTGGGGTCTTTACGACATGCACGGTAATGTGTGGGAGTGGTGCCAGGACTGGTATGATAGAGATTACGACACCGAGTCGCCAACGAGCGACCCGACAGGCCCTAACAGCGGCTCGTACCGAGTCACCCGCGGGGGCAGCTGGGACTTCGACGCCCGGGGCTGTCGCTCCGCGTACCGGGGCTGGGATACGCCGGACGATCGGGGCAACATCCTTGGCTTTCGCCCAGTTTTGGCCAGTCCAGTCCCGGAGGAATAGAGCGTAGCGCGGTAGGCGTCGGCAGCGCGGAGCGCCCCCCAACCTCCCTTTGAAAGGGAGGGGGACCGGCGTAGGCGGTGGAATGTTTTCGTGCCTTTTTTTACGGACGTTACGTTTACTTCTGCATCGGTACGAGCCAGCCGGTCCAGCCGTCAGGGGTGCGTGAGGTCTTTCCGAGCCAGATCTCGTTTTTCCAGAGCGTCACACCGACGTCGCTGTGGATGCGCGTTCTCTCGAAACTGTCGAGCGTCGGCGGAACGAGCATCGTGCCGGAGGGATTGCCCTGTTCTCCGTAGAAGCCGAGCCAGAATTTTCCCTGCGTGAAAGAGGCGGTCTGGAAGCCGAGGTGAGTGTATCCGGTCTTCAGTACGTGCCGTTTTACGAATTTGAAATCCGGCGTGTACTGGTAGACGTAGTTTTCTTCGTATCCGCGCGGCAGGCCTCCGACGACGTAGAAGAAACCTTCCGAGAACGTGATGCCTCCTGCGCCGTGGACGACTTCCGGAACGTCGTATTTTGCGATGAATGAAAGGTCGTCGGTCCGGAAAGTCCAGATCTCGCTTACGGCTTTTCCTGGCTCTTTGTTGAATTGTCCGCGATTGACTGCGACGTAAACGACTCCGTCATGGCAGCAGAGGTCTCCGTGGTGATTGGGGACGTCGATTTTTTTGAGGAGTTTTCCGTTTCCGTCCGTTTTTGCCAGCTCGGTCGTGAAGGCCCAGAAAATATTTTCGCCGTCATTGTCGAGTCCCTGGAGATGTCCGCCGTAGGTACCTTCGCACATGATCTTCGGCGTATCGTCAGCCATTGCGTTTCCTGCAAAACAGGCTGCCGCTGCGGACATGCAGAGCGAGAGGACAAAATTTCTTCTTTTCATTTTTTTCTCCTTGGATCTTCAGAATATTTGGAAAGTTTTTGGAAAGTTTTTGGAAAGGCGGGGTAAAAATCCTTCCAAAGTTCATTTTATCATATTTTGGGAGGTGCGTAAATGGTTTCCGGGAGAATATTTCGCAAAAAAGCGGAAAAAATCTCCCGGTCTAGGTTTGATCATGAGAAATTGAGGATGGAACGAAAGGTTAAATTTGTCCGGAGACTTTTCGTCCATCGACGAGTTCGTATGCGAGCGCTTCCATTTCGGCCCGGACGCCTGCGAGGGTCTGTTCACGCTTCATGAGGATCTCCTGTTTTTCTTTCAGTTCCCGCGCGAGCTGTTCGAGTTGGCGTTCGCGTTCTGAGAGATTTGCGTTTTGGCTGCTTGGAGCGGAATTTCCGCGGAGGGCATCTTCACGCATCTTCTGGAGTTCCAGAACAGTCTGACGCCGCATTTTTTCGCATTCGAGGCGCGTTTCTTCTTCGAGCTGGCGAGCTCTTTCCTGGGATTGCGAGAGGACATCCATGGACTGGTTTCCCCATGGCGGCGCGGAATTTCCGGGCTGCTGTTTTGCCGTCAGGATGATCGATTCGGAGTGCGTCTGCGCATTCTGAATGATTTTTTCAGCCTGTTCGCGCGCGATCTTGAGTATTTCCGCGGCCTGCATTTTTGCGTTTTTGACTTCCTGCTGGATCAGCATGGCCTCACGCTGTTTCCACTGGGAATCCATGGATTTGTATTTTTCCTCGAAGGAAGCGAGCAATTCCTGCTCGATACTTGCGCGCCGGAGTTCCATTTCGTACTGGAAATCGTTTCGTTCGCGTTCGAGTTTTTTCTGTTCCATGACGAGCTGGGACATTTGGAGCGAGGCTTGCGCCTTTGCATCCTCGACGATCGTTTCTGCGCGCTTCTGGACGTCCGCAAGCAGGGAGGCCGCGTGTTCGTTCGCTTCCGAGACGATCCCTTTTGCTTCCTGGAGTGCATGGAGCTGTGATTCGCGGACTTCGCTTTTTTCCTGTTCGAGCTTGGCTTGAGCTTCCGCGAGTTCCTTTTCCCGTTCTTCCAGATCATTCAGTTTTTCTTGGATCGCAGTTTCCGCTTCCTGGCGGATCTTATCGATCTCGAACTGTGCCTGATCGAACTTGTGCGCAATCTCCGTTTCGGCATCCTGGAGCATCTGGGTACACTGTTCCTGCGTTTCACCGAGTTGTTTCTGTGAGACGGTTTCGGCGTCCTGGATCATGTCGGCGCAGCGTTTTCGAGCGTCTTCGACCTGCGATCGCGCTTCGTTTTCCGCATTCTCGATCATGCTGTCGCAGATCACGCGAGTTTCATCGAGCTGTTTCTGGGCATTATTTTCCGCATTTTGGAGGATCTGCACGCCTTCGGTCTGCGCGTTGAATCGAGCTTTTCGGGCTTCTTCCTTCAGGTTATCGAGCTCTTTTCGGGCATCCTGCGCTTCGACCTGCCACTGGGATTCGAGTTCCTCCACTTTCTGCTGGACTTTTTCCTGGAATCGGTCGTTCAGTTCCTTGCGCGTCTCGGCGAGCTCCTGCATCATCGCCTGCCGTTCCTCTTCGAGCTCTTCTTCTTTTTGGATCAGACGAGCTTCCGCGGTCTCCAGATCCTTTTCCCGTGCGCTGACCTGCTCCATTCGGCTCTGTATTTGCGCACTTGCGTCCGTGATGAGCTGCCGGGCCACTTCCCTCTGTTTTTTGAGGTACTCTTTCATCTCGTCAAACTGTTCACGGGAATCCTGCTCGAATTTTTCCTGTTCGGCAGTCAGCCGGGCGCGAATGTTCTCGACTTCACGGATCTTGCTCTGAATATTTCTCCGGTTTTCTTCCTGCGCATCCTGGAGACTTTTTTCTTTCTCTGAAAGCGCAGCGGCACGTTCCTCCAGATGCTGCTGGATCGTTTCCAGTTCACGGCAGCGCGTCTCGTAGTTCTTTTCAGCCGTCAGAAGCGAAAGGATCCGCTGCTCCAGCTCATCCGTTTCGGTCTTGACTCTCTGCGCTCTCTGCTCAAGCTCTTCTTCACGTGTCTGGAATTCCTGCCGGCGGCGGAGCTCTTCAGACTCCTGATCCATGATGCGTTTTTTCAACTCTGACTCTCTGGCCGCAACGTCATCTTCACGTGCACGAAGCTGCGCGACTATCTGAGTCGTCTGGTGCTGCAGTTCCTCGCTGATGCGGATGGTCGGATCATTGGTATTCGGCATAATGAAAGCCCTTTGGAAATTTGGGAAATATTGGAGCTGTCTTTGTCCCGGAGGACAGGAGATCGCAAAAACAAAAAAAGTCTCCATCTTTTTAATCGGCAAAATCATTAAACTTTCTTTAATTGGAAGTGTGAAGAGTGGAGAATATTTCCAATTTTGGAAGATGGGTATTCTGTGGAGGGGTGGAAAAGTCTTTCAGAAAGACGAAAATTTCAGATCAGGCAGGTGCAAAAGAAAAAATATTTGAAAATATCTTGAGAAAAAAGTGTGTTTTTCGGCGGGAAAGTAGGGAGCGCTCTTGCCAATGTGCGGGAATCTGCTATAATAGAAGTGCGTGTTGCTGCAAAAGTGAGACGCGGAAAAACGGACCGTTGGCCGTGAAGAGAGAATTTCGGGGAGAAAAAAATGGCGAATCGGATTTTGATCGCAGACGACAATCAGACGAATGTGGAATTGCTGGAAACGTTCCTTCTGGAGCTTGACTGTGAGATCGAGATGGCGTATGACGGCGCAGAAACGCTTGAGAAGGTGCAGTCTTTTCATCCGGATCTGATCCTTCTGGACATCATGATGCCGAAACTCAATGGTTTTGAGGTCTGTAAGACGCTGAAATCGGATCCGGAGACCTCGCAGACGATGATCCTGATGGTGACTGCGCTGAATGAGCTTGGAGATATCGAGCGTGCAGTGGAAGCAGGGTGCGACGATTTTCTGAGCAAACCGGTCAATCGAGTGGAACTTCTCAAGCGGGTCCAGAATATGCTTCGGCTCCATTCGGTGACGGATGAGCTGGAGCGTCTTCGGACGTACATCGACAGCATGGAATCGCAGCAGGGGCCGAATCGCGGGTAACTGGCGGGTAACTGGCGGGTAACTGGCGGGTAACTGGCGGGTAACTGGCGGGTAACTGGCGGGTAACTGGCGGGTACTGGCGGGTAACTGGCGGGTACTGGCGGTCTGAAATTTGAGGCCGATCGGGCGCTTGAGGAACATTTATGGAGAATCCGTTCATCAATTTTTTAATTGTGGCGATCACCCTGCTTGTCGGTTTGCTGACCTTTCGGAAAACGCACCGGGACTGGCGCAAAAGGACGGAAGAATGGCAGGAGAAACTTCGTGCGGAATGTGGGTCGGATCCTATTCGTGAACCGGACTGGCTGAGCACCGAGAAACGGTTTTATCGGAGGCAGTACAGGATCCGGATGCAGATCGGAGTTTGCTTTCTGCTGCTTGCGGTACTGATCGCGGGTCTCTGGTACTGTCTGGCCAACCGCCTTGCAGAGAAGGGGGTGTATTGCGTCATTGCCAGCTTGCTTCTGATTTTCTGGCAGAGTTTTTTGGCTGTGATGGACGGTATTCGGTCATACGTATATCTTTCGCGTGAGGATGCGAATGAGGTCATTGCGGAAGAAAAAGAGTTTCTGCGTAATGAATACCGGAAACGGCACATGAAAAAAAAGTAATGTTTTCGTTGGGAAAAAAGAGACGGAAGCATTTGGACATAAATTTTTATAAAAAAGATCGAGGATCGTGAGACATGATCGATATTTACTCTTTGTGTCCGGGCGGAACGGGCAAAAAAATCAAATTTTGCTGTCCTAATCGGGTCGAGGAATTTCGTAAGATATACAAATTGCTCGATGCCAATCAAAATACTGCGTGCCTGAATTTTATCGACGGACTTTTGAAAACGGATCCGTCATGCGCGTGTATGCTGGCGATCCGGTGCGTCATTTTGAAGTCGCTTCCGAATCGAGAGCAGGACCTGATCAAAACGGCGTACCAGTTTTATGAAAATCATCCGGAGAATCCCATTGCGATCGCGGAATCCGCGCAGGCTATTTATCTGGAGGGGATCCAGACGGTCACGAAAAAGTACGAGGCGCTCCCGCCGCAGCAGCGTGTGGATCTGGCATTGACGGAGCGTGAGGAAATGCGCGACGTCATTCGCCGCACGATCCTGCGGTACGAAAAAGCCTTCTCGGTCCCGCAGCCGTTCCAGTACGAACAGGTCGTTTTGAAGCTGGAAATGTTCGTGAAGATGCTGATCAAGGTCGGATTTTACGAATCGGCGAATGCCTGGATGGGGCTGGTGCTGGACGTTTCATCCAATCCGGCGCTCCAGGACATGTTCATGAACAGTCTGCGTCAGCTGAAAACGAGCAAGGCGATCCAGCACTGTTTCCGTATCGGGCTTCGGGTGCGGAACGCGGCGAAGGAATGCGCGTGGAAAGCGGAATTTGACCAGATCGTGGATACGCAGATACGCAAACTGCACTGGAGTCGGGCGATCGAGGAACTTAAGGCGCTTGCTCTGCGTCATGAGGATGTGCGGACGGCGCCGGAGTACTGGTTTGACTTGGCTCTGCTTCATGAGTGGCTCTGCGACCTGGAAACGGCAGAGAAGTGCTGGAAGGAATATTTGAAGTGCGACGGCGTTTCGTTCTACGATGCGCTTGAAAAACGGATCCGCCTGAGTTTCTTCCATGAATGTCCGCTCGAAGATGCGATGAATATCTGCACGCTGGATTTCCCGCTGAACGGAGCGGATGAAGTCCTTGAGAAGTTGACCGCGGATCCGGTGTATCGTCAGGTCCCGGAACTTCAGATGCAGAGTCTCAATGGCGAAACGCTTTTGGCGGCGTTTGACATTTTGGACTCTCCGGTGCCTGCGTCGCTGGAAGAGCTGGATCTGGGATCGATCCCGGTCGTGGTCGGCAACGCGATCCTCTGGAAGCATAAAGAGACCGGAGCGGTACGGCTCGAGGTCATCAACGTGCTGCAGGGCGGTGCGGATTTCGTTCGCGGAGAGGTGCAGGAAGTGCTTGCTCCCTGGATCTCCGGCAAGGTCCAGCAGAAGGTGACGCGGAGCATCTCCGTGACGCTGGATTCCCTTTTGCGCAAGATCGCGCTTCCTGCCAATCTGACGGATCAGCAGGTACGGAACCTGAAAAATCAGCATTGCCGTTCCATTCTCCTGGAGCGCTGGATCGATTTTCCGCTTGGGATCCTGAAGCATCAGTCCATGCGTTCTGCTGCCGCGAAACCGCAGATGCGGCCTCTGGTCGAGACGGTGATCTACGCGCTGCGGTATTTGCTGGAACGTGAAAAACTGGATATTTCGCTCTTGGACGAATTGCGCGCGGAGCTGCATCTTGATCCTCTGCCGCAAATTCCCGCGGAGCAGGTCGAAACGCTTTCTCCCCTCTTTTTCGACCAGCTGAAACTGGAAGACCTGACGCCTGCGCTTCTGGAGCGGGTCTTTTACGTCTCGCGCATGTTCAACGAGGACAATCTGCCGATGGAGATCCTTGCGTCGATCTCGAAAGACACGCAATATGCGCCGGCGTTTCGCATTGAGGTACTGAAAGCGATGTGGAGCCGGGATCCGCACGGAGAGGATTTCCAGGACATCGTGACTCGCGGTCGGCAGCTTTGCGTCGAAAATCGGCTTTCGGACGTCTTTTTCGACATCATGGAAGTGGCGTATGCGATGAACGAGAATCGGCTCCAGACCGTCTTTGAAAAACTGAAGCACATTCGGGAAGCGCATTCGGATGATCCGGAGGCGATGCAGAATGCGGCACAGCTGAGCAAGTACATGTACGGGATCGTGCAGAGTATGGATCCGGCAGAATTGGTCGCGCTTCAGCAGCAGACCTCTTTTGTGATCCCGGATGGTGCGGGCCTGCGGAACATGCAGGGAAACCGGCCGCTTTTCGGGGAACCCGGTAAGTATTTTTGAACGCTGAAGCGGCTGGACCAGGAGGTCGAAAATGTTCATTGCGCTGGAAGGCGGTGACGGCGTTGGAAAGAGTACGCAGATCGCTCTGCTTCGGGAGTGGCTCGAGGCGAAGGGTGAGCGTGTGACGTTTTTCAGGGAGCCGGGAAGTACTGCGCTGGGTGAGAAAGTGCGGGAACTGCTTCTTTTTCATCGCGAGATCGGTATTTGCCGAATGAGTGAACTGCTTTTGTTCATGACGGCGCGGGCGCAGGTCGTGAGTGAGGTCATTCGTCCTGCGCTGGAACGCGGTGAGGTCGTGCTCGCAGACCGGTTTTTGCTCTCGAGTATCGTTTATCAGGGGTACGGCGGGGAGCTGGATGTGGAAGAGATCCGCCGTCTTGGACGGATCGCGGTGGGGGGGATCCTGCCGGATCGAAATCTCATTCTGGATCTTCCGCTCGAGGCTGCGAAGACGAGAAGAAAAGGGGTGCCGGACCGGATCGAATCGGAAGCAG
The DNA here is from genome assembly GCA_015062085.1 of Planctomycetaceae bacterium. The sequence continues at coordinate 19,131 of SUVI01000010.1, read as the reverse complement.
ATGCGTTTCATGAACGCGTGCGTAATGGTTTTTTGAAGGAGGCGGAACTCTTTCCGGAGCAGAACGTCCTCATTTCCGCTGACCAGCCGATCGAAGCCGTTCAGACGGAGATCCGTGAGGCGGTGAAGTCCCTTTGGGGATGAACGCTCTGGAATGAATGCGGTTCCGTCAATGGTCTGTCCTGTATTTTGAGGATGCTGGGCAGTCTGTGCGTTTTTTTTTATTTTTTGTCATCGGTTCTGTTTTGCAGGACCCATTGGAGAATTTTTTCATGTCCGTTTCCGTTCCATTTCTCGACCTTTCGCGTCATGTTTCCGTCCTGAAAGATCCCATTAAGGAGAAACTTTCTTCCGTCGTGGATTCGGGGATCTTCGTTCTTGGTCCGGAGATCGATCAGCTTGAGAAACGTCTTGCGGAATACTGCGGGACAGCGCATGCGGTCGCGTGTTCGTCGGGAAGTGAAGCGCTTCTGATGGCGCTCATGGCGCTTGACCTTCAGCCGGGGGATGAGGTCATCGTGCCGTCGTTTACGTTTTTTGCGACGGCCAGTGCGGTCGCTCGGCTTGGCGGGACGCCGGTCTTTGCGGACATTTGTCCGGACACGCTGAACATGGATCCGGACGACGCTGCGCGAAAAGTGACTTCCCGTACCCGTGCGATCCTTCCTGTGCATTTGTTTGGACGTTCTGCGGAAATGGAGCGTTTGGAGGAGGTCGCGAACGCGCATGGGCTTGCGTTGGTCGAGGATGCAGCACAGGCGATCGGCGCGGAGGCGGCGTGGCATGGTGAGATGAAGCGCGTCGGTTCCATGGGAGAGATCGGATGCTTTAGTTTCTATCCGACGAAGAATCTGGGAACGATGGGAGACGGCGGCGCGCTGACGACGAACGACCCGGATATCGCGAAGAAGCTGGAATTGATCCGCGGTCACGGCATGGCGCCGCGTTATTTCCATAAAATTTTGGGGATCAATGGCCGGCTGGATGCGTTTCAGGGGGTCGTGCTGAACGAGAAATTTCCGCATTTGGATACGTGGACGCATGACCGGCAGGAGATCGCGAAACGCTACTTTGAGCTTTTTGCCGGCCGCAGTGAGCTGGAGGGGCGCCTGCAGCTGCCGATGCCGGAGGGTGAGGAGCGGTGTGTTTGGAACCAGTTCTGCGTCTGTGTTTCCGACACGGAAGACGGGCATTTGCGAGACCGGCTCATGGCGTTTCTGGCGGAGAGGAAGATCGGGACGATGATCTACTACCCGTTTGGTCTGCATGAGCAGGAGTGCTTCGGGTATTTGGGGTATGCGCCGAAAGATCTGCCGGTAACGTACCGTGTTTCGCGGTCTATTCTTGCTCTGCCGATCTTTCCGGGGCTGACTTTGCCGGAGCAGGAAAGTGTCGTCGAAGGGGTCTGCGAGTTCTTTAAGGAAAATTGAGGTTTGAGATCCCTGGAAAAGGAAAAGCGGGGGAGCTGCGGTCGAAAGATCAATGGGCTGAAACGGAGAGTGCAGAATAAGTCGGGAGATCCATCATGAAACGGACTTTTTTGGATTGGGAAAAACCGTGTATTCCGACGCTGGCGGAGTATTTGCTGGACCAGTGCCGTTTGGGGGACTCTGGATTTTTTGACCTTTCCGGGTACGTTTTGGTTTTTCCGAACCGCGCGGCCAGCAAACGATTTTTAGCGGTCCTTGCGGATCATGCGTGGAAGAATCAATGGACCATCGAACCGCCGCGTGTGAAGCACATGGGCGATTTCCCGGAGCTGCTTTACGAGCAGAAAATGCCGTTTGCGTCGTCGCTGACGCAGCAGGTGGTCTGGATGCAGGCGCTTCGTGAAACTGCGGAAAACGAGCCGGAGATCTTTGCCGCGATGTATCCGGAGCTGGATGAAAATGATCTGGGAGCGTGGCTCCAGCTTGGACTGGAGGTGACGGAGATCTTTCAGGAGCTGGCGCGGGAATGTCTGGATTTTGGCGCGGTCTGGGAAACGTGCTGTTCGCTGACGGGGGAAGACGGGAATGACGCCGCGGGGAGTGATGCCGCCGAAAATGCGCGTCTTGGACGGAAGACTGGCGGGCAGACCGAAGAGCATTGGAACGGTTTTTTGAGCCGTTTGCCGAATGGCGGGACGGGAAGTTCGGGAGCTGAGTCAGAGATGACGTTTCTTCCGTCGAGTGAACTTCGGCGCTGGAAGTTTTTCGCGCAGGCGGAGAAGGTCTACTTTCGCCGTTTGACGGCACTTGGTTTCTGGGATCGACAGGCTGCCCGGCTGTTTGCGCTTCGTCATGCAGCGGAACGCAATGCGGGGGGGATCCCTTCGAAAGATTTCCAGATCTCTTTTCGTCTTGGAGTCGTAGGATGTGTGGACCTGAACCGGATCCAGAGGGATTTTTTGGCGCAGGTCTCTCCCAGCGTGGAGGTCTTCGTTTTTGCACCGGGATCCATGGCAGACCGATTTGAGGAGGACGGCTGTCTGAAACCGGGAATGTGGCGCGAATTGGATCCGGAGCTGAATCAGAAGCTCTTCAGCGTGCTGCATCAGGTGACGAAACCGGAGGATCAGGTCCAGTGTGTGGTGGAATGGCTGCGGAAGATCGCGCCGCGGACGCACATTGAGGACGTGACGCTCGGTTTGGCGGATGAATCGCTCGAGCCGCTGCTTCTTCAGGCTCTTTCGCTCGCGCAGGTGCCGAACACGCGTTCCGGGAAGAAACTCCTTTCTTCGCTTCAGCCCTGGAAAATGCTGCATCGGATGAGTGGGTACTTTCAGAGTCTTGCGTCATTCATGCCGGGGCGTCCGATTTCGGAAGTGATGGAGACTGCGGGGCCGGAATACGAAACGCTCGCGCTTTTTTTGCGTCAGGAAGATGTGGGGAACTACCTGCGGTCGCTTCAGGATGAGGCTGGGGAGCCGCTCATTTCCGGGGATTGGATCGCGGAGCTGGATCAGTTTTTCAATCGATCCTACCCTGCCCGGATGCCGCATCCGGCGGAAATGGAAAAGTATCGGGAGACGTTCCCTGCGCTGTGTTCGGCATACGGTATCTGCCATCAGATGCTGACGGAGCTTAGCCGGGAGTACATCAACTTTCATTCGCTGCTGACCATCGTGACGCAGTTCCTGAAGCGCATTTACTGCTGGCGGAGCGTTTACGATTCGGAGAATGAATCGGATTACCAGATCATTCGCGGCTGTATGGAGCTGAATCATGTTTTTGCGGAGAAGCTGCATCTTCCGCAGGCTTTGCTGGCAGAAATACCGCTGACGCTGCTGGAGGCTCTGGAGCTGCTCTTGGACCAGACGAAAATGAAGCAGACGGTCTCCGCGAGCCTTCCGGGCACGATCTCCATTCAGAGGTGGCTTGATCTGCCGCTGGACGACGCTGGAGCGATGGCGCTTGTGGGAATGAATGATAATTTCGTGCCGGAATCTGTCACCGAGCATATTTTCCTGCCGAATCAGCTGCGGAAGAAACTCGAGCTCAAGACGAACGACAATCGGCTGGAGCGTGACATTTACAATCTATCGGCGATCTTGGCCTCGAGGAAGGACGTTTGCATCACATTGGGGCGCGTTGCGTCGGATGGGAGAACGGCACTGTTTCCGAGCCGTCTGCTTTTGACGGAGAGATCGGAACGGCTGATCGACCAGGTCGTCGAGTTTTTCTCGGAACCGGTCGAGGAAAAGTCTGCGTCGGGTGCGGCGTCTGCGTCGGGTACAGCGTCTGCGTCGGGTACAGCGTCTGCGTCGGGTGCAGCGTCTGCGTCGGGTGCAGCGTCTGCGTCGGGTGCAGCGTCTGCGTCGGGTGCAGCGTCTGCGTCGGGTGCAGCGTCTGCGTCGGGTGCACTGTTTGAGGCGCCGCAGATCCCGGAAACATTTCCGCCCATCCGTGAGATGAGCGTGACGGATTTTGCAGCTTTCATCACGAATCCGTACCTTTTCTATCTTCAGTGCGTTTTGCGTTTGGAACAGGTGGACGACTCCGCGCGTGAATTGAATGCGGCAGGGTTGGGGACGTTGTGTCATGAGATCCTGGAGACGTTCGGCAAAGAAGAGATCGCGGCGCGTTTGGAGTCGGGGATGACGCTTGAAGAGACGTCTCGGGAGATGCAGAGACGGTTTCAGGATCCTCAGGTTTTGGAAAAGGAAGCGGAACGGATCCGTGAGCGTTTTAGTTCGCTTTTGGATCGGTATTTCTTCGGCATGTATGGGCTGCATGTCATGCCGGTGGTGAATATTCAGCACGAGCAGCTGCGGGAACGGCTTGCAGTGCTCGCAGAACGGCAGGCGGAACGGTATCGCGATGGGTGGGTCATTTTTGATGTGGAGCGTCCGGTCAGTACGTTCCTGCGGTCTGACGGCGGCCGGGGTGAGGTCCTGATGTTCGGAACGGAGGATCCTTCCCCGATGCGGGTCAGCGGCAAACTGGACCGGCTGGATTTCCGCGCGGCGCCTGACGGTCATGGCGAATGGAGGATCTGGGACTACAAAACTTTCGATAAAATGCCCAATAAGAAACACTTCCAGCGTGACAATGTACCGGAGCCGATAGAGCCGGAGTGCTGGCATGATCTTCAGCTGCCGCTTTACGGACACCTGATCCGTGCGTCGATACGCAGCAGTGAAAAGCGTTTCGCGGATCTGGCGTGCGTCGATACTTCCAGAATGAAGGCCGGGTACATTCTGATCCCTAAAAGAGCGGCGGATACCAAATTCGCGGAAGCGGAATGGAGTGCGGAGGTCCTGAGAACTGCGGATGTGCGGGTCTGTGAGATCGCAGCGCTCGTGCATGACAAAAAGCTGGAAAACAATGGTGAAGTGACGTTGTGGGACCGCAACACGCTGAAGGAGTGGATCTTGGCGCAAAACTGATGCCGTTTTGCCGAAAATAGCTGTTTTTTGCCGGAAATGCAGAAGAAATGCAGAGGAAATGCAGAGGAAATGCAGAGGAAATGCAGAGGAAATGCAGAGGAAAACGCGGAAAATGGGCCGGTAAAGTTTGCGCAACCGGAGCGTCTGGTAATTTGGCGGAAATGTGAACGGGAGGGGTGACGGGAGCCGATAGTCTGAAATACGTAATAGTATGGAGTTGCTCAGGAAACTGACATTCAATCATCCCTTGAGGCCAAAATGATGCTTTCACCCATAAAATGTTTTAAAAAGACCGGTTTTTTCCTTTTCCTTGCAGTGTTGACTGCGGGGCTGCTCGGTGCGTCGGCGGTTTCCGCGCAGGGCGTGTGGAAGGGACACATCATTCCCCAGGATGTGGCGAACAGCCGCGGTCTGGAACGGCAGTGGATCGCGCATACGGAATTCAATCCGTACAATAACGTCGCGGAAAAAGTCTCCGGAATGGTTTTTGACCGGGATGCGGTCTTCACGGTGACGGAACAGGGAACTGTGCAGGCGTTTGAGGCGGAGACCGGCAAGACGAAATGGGTGACCTGCACGAAGACGAAAGGCAAGATCGTTCAGGGACTGGCGGTGAGCCGATTCTACTTGGCGTTTACGGCCGGCTCCACGCTTTATGTGCTGAATCGCGAGAACGGCAGGATCCTTCTGGATGCCGACGTCCCGGCGATCCCGACGAATGATCTGGCTCTTGGGGAGTTTCGTGCGTATGTGCCGGCGATCAACGGTCTGATATACATTTTTAATCTTCAGCCGATGGAAGATCCTTTCCAGGAATTTGGCGTTTCGGACAGCATGATGTCGGAAAAGGAACGCCAGGAACGGAAGGCGGAGTTCATCAATTCTCTGCGTTTGGTCAAGTCGCTCAAGGAGCCGATGAGCATCCGTTCTATTGGCGACTTGAAGGTGACGCCTGTTACCCTGCGCTGCAATGATGCATACGAATTTGTTGCTTGGCCGACGGGGAGCGAACTGGTGACGCTCTGCGAGGTGGATGTGCGTGAGGAATTGGCGGACGAGCGATACAATATACCGACGATGGGAGAGGTCGTCAGTTCGCTTTCTTACAAGCCCTACGATCCCGAAAAGCCGAATACGACCGGGATCCTGTATGCCGCGACGACCGAAGGTTTTGTGTATGCTTTCCGGGAAGCTTCGGGAGAAGTTCTTTGGCGTTTCCCCACCGGCGAATACATTGGCGAAACGCCGATCTACGCGGACGGAGAGCTGTTCATTACGACGGCGCTGACGGGGATGTACTGCATCGACGCTCTGGTCGGAGGGGACGGCAAAACGGCGGAAGCGAAATGGTGGTCGCCGAACATCAAGAAATTCGTGGCCTGCACCAAACACCGTGTTTATGTGCTGGACGATACGCGGGCGCTCGTTGCGCTTGACAGAGTCTCTGGGCAGCGGATCAACTCTCTGCCGATGGTGGATTACAAATTCATCGTGACCAACACGCAGAATGACCGGATCTACTTTGCGACGGAAGACGGTACGATCCAGTGTCTGCGTGAAATGGCGCTGGGAACGCCGCTGGATTATTCCGCGGAGTGGATCGCCGCGCGTGAAAGTTCTGTGCAGGAAATGCGTCGTGCGCATCGAACGGACGTTCCGGCGAAACCGAAGAAGAACGCGGACCGAATGGGCGACGATGAAGACGGCGGCTGGGGAGAGGACGAGGATGATCCGGAAGACTCCGGCGATGATGACGGCGGATTCAGTTTCGGTGATGACGATGAAGAGTCGGAAGATGAAGAAGATTTCGGCGATGAAGAGTCGGAAGATGAAGAAGATTTCGGCGATGATGAGTCGGAAGACGAAGAAGATTTTGGTGATGATGAGTCGGAAGACGAAGAAGACTTTGGTGATGATGAGTCGGAAGACGAAGAAGACTTTGGTGATGATGACGACGATTTCGGCGATGAAATGTAGTTGACGTTTGGGCATCAAGAAAGCCTCCCTTGAAACGGGGAGGCTTTTTTTGTGGTTTTTCCGGCAAGCGCGTGCCGGTCTAAAGTGCGTCTTATGCGTTCTTGCGGAACCACTCGATCAGAGCGTTCGTGGAACTGTCGTGTTTGAGTTCCGGAGCATCTGCTTCCAGTTCGCCGAGGATCTTTTTGGCGAGGACTTTTCCGAGTTCCACGCCCCACTGGTCGTAACTGTTGATGTTCCAGATGATCCCCTGCACGAAGATCTTGTGCTCGTACATGGCGATGAGCGAACCGAGGACCGCCGGCGTGAGCTGTTCGGCCAGGATCGTGTTGGTCGGGCGGTTTCCTTCAAAGATTTTGTGGGGCACGAGTTCCTCGGCGACTCCCTCCGCACGGACTTCCGCTTCCGTCTTTCCGAATGCGAGCGCTTCGGTCTGTGCGAAGACGTTTGCCATGAGCTTGAAATGGTGTTCTTTCGGCGTTAGACCGATCGGATTGTGCGATCTCGCAAACGCGATGAAGTCTGCCGGGACGAGTTTCGTTCCCTGATGGAGAAGCTGGTAGAAGGCGTGCTGGCCGTTGGTTCCGGGTTCGCCCCAGATGATCGGACCGGTCTGCCACTGGACTTTTTCACCGTCGAGGGTGACGGATTTTCCGTTGGACTCCATGTCTCCCTGCTGGAAGTATGCGGCAAATCGGGAAAGGTACTGATCGTACGGCAGGATCGCGTGAGAGGCGGCTCCGAAGAAATTGTTGTACCAGACGCCCAGCAGAGCGAGGATGACCGGGATGTTTTTCTCGAACGGAGCCGTGCGGAAATGCTGATCCATGGCATGGTAACCGTCGAGCATCGCAAAGAAATTTTCCGGTCCGATCGCGGTCATGAGAGCGAGTCCGATGGCGCTGGGCATGCTGTATCGTCCGCCGACCCAGTTCCAGAACTCGAACATGTTGTTTGTGTCGATGCCAAATTCTGCGACTTTTTCCGCGTTTGTGGAGAGCGCAACGAAATGACGCGCCACGATTTCCGAATCCGCAGCGTCAGGTTTGAGGACTTTCAGAGCGTCGAGGACCCATTTTCGCGCGGTCATGGCGTTGGTCATGGTCTCAAGCGTGGTGAAGGTCTTGCTTGCGATGATGAAGAGCGTTTCTTCTGCATTGAGATCCCGGGTCGCCTCAGCCAAGTGAGTGCCGTCGATGTTGGAAACGAAACGGACGGTCAGATCGCGTTTCGTGTAGGGCTTGAGAGCCTCATACGCCATGACAGGTCCGAGGTCGGAGCCGCCAATGCCGATATTCACGATGTTTTTGATCGTCTTTCCAGTTGCGCCTTTCCAGGCTCCGGAACGGATCTCGTTGGCGAAGTCTGCCATTTTCGCCAGCACGCGGTTGACGTCCTCCATGACATTTTTGCCGTCAACGCAGATCGGCGTGTTGGAGCGGTTGCGCAGCGCAACGTGAAGCACAGCACGGCCTTCCGTGATGTTGATCTTCTCTCCGGTGAACATTTTTTCGATGGCGGCAGGCACGCCGGCTTCACGCGCAAGGGTGAAGAGTGCCGTCATGACGGCGTCGCTGACGCGGTTTTTGGAGTAATCGAGATGGATCCCGCAGGCGTCAAGTGTCATTTTGGCGGCGCGGTCTGCATCCTGACCGAAAAGGTCGCGAAGAGACACATTCTGGAAGTCATTGGCGAACTGCTGAAGTTCCTTCCATACGGAAAGATCGATCGGGTTAGTCATAAGAAACTCTCTTTTTTCTAAAGGATACGGATTTTCTAAAGGACACGGAAATACACAACTCCGGATCGGATTGCTTTTATTTTCTACATTTTAGAAAAAATTTCAAGGGGTGCGGGTGAAAAAAAAGCGGAATCCATGGAATTCTTCAATGAAAAAATGTTTTGAGGGCGGAAAGAAACGGCGTGAACGGGTACGGTTTGAGGTGTGGTTTGGCGTGTTGTCCTGTAAGGCTGGAGAGACTCGGATATTTTGTCCGATATAGAGAGCGCGGCATTGGACTTCAAGGAATTTTTCATTCCTTTTGCAGCGAGAGAACCAAAGGGGTTTTTCTTACGTAAAAGTAGTGGATTTTGCAAAAGAAAGAGAAATAAAAACATTTGTCCGTTTGCTGTAAATATTGATAGAAACGTCATTTAGCGCAATTTTTATTGTCGGAAGACGGATTTTTTTCATAATTTTGGCCGTTTTGTCTCTTTTATGGGGTAAGGGGGCCTTGCAATATTTCGATATTTGGAGTATAACATCCAATGTGGCTAACTTCCCATGCTCCGGCAAAGATAAACCTGTATTTTGAGGTTTTGCGCCGTTTGTCAAGCGGTTACCATGAGATTTGTTCGCTGGCAGTTCCGGTCAGCATTTACGATACGGTATCCGTGCGCCGGTCAGATCGTCTGACGCTGAAAGTCGTGATCCCTTCCGAGGAGAAATATCAGCAGCTTTTTAAGGGGGTGACGATCCCGGAAGACGGATCGAATCTTGTGATCCGTGCCGCACGTCTGCTTCAGGAGAAGGCTGAAGCGCGTGCTGGAGAACAGAGCCGGCATTTTTTGCTGGAGGAAGGAATTGCGCAGGAACAGTCGCGACCGCAGGCCGGCGGGTCAGTGCTCGGCGGGTCAGTGCTCGGCGGATCGCAGCTCGGCGGGGAACGAGCGCGGTTTTACGGAGCGGATATAATTTTGGAGAAACGTATTCCGGCCCAGGCGGGTCTTGGAGGCGGCTCCAGTGACGCGGCATTGGTGCTGCTCCTGCTGAACGAATTATGGGACGTCCGTTTGACTCGGGAAGAGTTAGCGGAAATCGGGGCCGAACTTGGCAGTGACGTGCCTCTCTTTCTTTCGGGTTTTCCGGTCATTTGCCGGGGACGCGGAGAACAGTTGGAGGCGGTTGCCGGCGGTGAAGGTTTTCCGCCGCTGTCGCTGGTCGTAGTGAAGCCGCCAGTCGGTTGTTCGACTCCGGCGGTTTATCGGCAGTGTGTTCCCAATGCAGCTGCGGATGAGCAGATATTGAGGCAGATGATCTTAGACTGGAGAGCCGGACGGATCCGGGAAATGACTTCCGGTCTGGTGAATCGTCTGCTGGAGCCGGCGTGTCAGGTGTCGCCGGAGGTCGGCAATGTGCTTGAGATGTTTCGGTCAATTCCGGATCCCTGTCTTGGGGTTTCCATGACCGGGAGCGGTTCGGCGTGTTTCGGCATTTGCAGAGATCGTATTCATGCTGCAGAGGCGGCGAAGTTTTTGGAAAAACATCAATTTGGGACTGTGTTTACAGCGGAGACGCATTTGTCGCTGCTGGTGAGCTGTGTTGGTTCACGTCCTGAATTTTGAATAAAGGAGGAGATCCCCGTGAAAATCACAGAAGTTCGCATCAAGCTGATGGATGAGCCAGGGGAACGGCTCAAGGCTTTCTGCTCGATCACATTTGATGATTGTTTTGTCATTCGTGACTTGAAGATCATTGACGGGACGAGCGGTTTTTTTGTTGCGATGCCTAGCCGAAAATTGACTTCGCATTGCTTTGTCTGTCACTACAAGAATCCTATTCGGGCTTCCTACTGTAACCAGTGCGGCGCCAAATTGCCGATGCAGATGCCCACGAGAGATGAGGACGGCCGGGCGAAGCTCTATGCCGACATAGCGCATCCGATCAACTCTGCGGCGCGGGAAATGATCCAGCGGGAAGTGATCGCTGCTTATGAAGAGGAAAAAGTGCGTGCGCAGGCTCCGGGGTATGTTTCTCGGTATGATGAATACGACATGGATTTCGACGATGAGCCGATGAACGATTCGATGATGTCTCCGATGGGGAGAATGGGCGGTATGAATCCGATGGACCGCATGTCTGGGATGGACAGAATGGGCGGGATGGACCGCATGTCTGCCATGGAGAGAATGGATAGAATGGCTGGGATGGACAGAATGGGCGGGATGGGCCGCATGTCTGCCATGGAGAGAATGGACCGCATGTCTGGGATGGACAGAATGGGTGGGATGGGCCGCATGTCTGCCATGGAGAGAATGGACAGAATGGCCGGAATCGACCGCATGGCCGCCATGGATCGGATGGCTGGAATGGACCGCATGAATTGTATGGGCGGAATGGGCGGAATGGATCGCATGTCTGGAATGGGTGAAATGGATCGCATGTCCGGAATGAGTGAAATGGATCGCATGTCCGGAATGGGTGAAATGGATCGCATGATGTCTTCGGTACCGTCTCAGGCTTCCGTACCGCCTGCGGAGCTGCAGGATGAATTGGAAGAGCCGGAAGAGTTGGTGCAGCCGGAGCAGAATGAGGCGCCGCGCGAGACAGATGATTTTGGCGCCGGGATCTTTGACGAGAACTGATTTTTTGAATTCGGTCTGGTCCGTGTCTTAAAATGGGCATTTTGGGATAAGATTAAAGGGGAGCAGAAACTTTAGAAAGAAAGTTTTGCTCCTTTTTTTGTTTTTTTTTGGACTTTTTGAGAGGGGAACACTGGATTTTATTGAGGAATCGTAGTACAATAGGAGATATTTCGTAGGATTGGGAGTTTTAACGAAAAGGGATCCAAACGTGAAAAGATTAAAAGTTCAGGCGATTTGCTTTTCTTTGATTTTGGGGACGCTGTTCCTTGCTGCGAGTTTTTCCACGGCAGCCGACTGGCCATGCTGGCGCGGAGCGAATCGGAACGGACTTTCTTCGGAGACGGGGCTTCTGCGTGAGTGGACGGAAGAGGTCCAGCCGACTCTGGTTTGGAAAAATACCTCGCTGGGACAGACGATGAACGGCGTGGCCGTGATGGGCAATCTTGTCTACACGATCGGGACGAAAGGGGGCGCGGAGTGCGTTTTCTGCATCGACAATCAGAGCGGCAAAACGCTTTGGACCCGTCCGATCGGGAAAAATGTCGGCGGGAAAGGAAAATTTCCCGTTCAGCGCTCTACTCCGACGCTGTACAAGGACTTCCTTTACGCCTTGAGTTCCAGCGGGAATCTCGTCTGCATGCAGGCAGGAAACGGTCTGGTCCTCTGGAATATGAACCTGATCACGAACCTTGGCGGGATCATGCCTCCGGGCGGATACTGCGAGTCGCCGTACGTGGACGGTAAATGGGTCATCGTGACTCCCGGCGGTCCGAATGCGACGATGGCGGCAGTGGAACGGTACGGTATCCGCATCATTTGGGCTGCGCGCGCCGGGATGCCCGCCGGATTTTCATCGATCGTGAAGGCTTCCTTCGGCCGAGAGCATCAGTATGTGAATTTCACGGCGGAAGGACTCGTCGGCGTGAAGGTCAAAGGCGGCGATGTGCGGTGGCGGTATGAAGCTCCGGCTCACGAAAGCGGCTACAATGCCTGCCCGCCGATCTGGTTTGGACAGACGATGCTGGCCTCCAGTGCGGCCGGGACCGGCTGTGTGTGGATCCAGAAAGACGGGACTGCCTACAAAACGTCGGAGGTTTGGTTCAATGAGGATCTGAAGATCCCGACGGGAGATATGATCAAGGTCAATGACTGCGTTTTTGCGTGCAATGATACGGACGGTCTGATCTGCTTCGATTACAAAACGGGAGAAAAGATCTGGTCCGACAAGACACTGTTTGCCGAGGCGTTCGAGGAAGAGATCGATGATACTAAATCGAAGTCCCGTAAAAAGCGCAAGACGGCCATGAATGAACTTCTTCCGGTCTCCGCGTCGGTCGTCAGCCCGATCCTGGCGCAGACGGAAGCGTCTGGGGACGGTGAAAAAGGACGAACGATCGAGATCGCTCCGGCTCCGAAGAGCAAAAAGAAGGCGAAAAAAGCCCTTCCGCCCGAAGTTCCGGCCTGCATGGGGACGATGGCCTATGCGGAAGGTCTGCTCTATCTGCGGACTTCCATGGGTGAGCTGGTCCTTCTGGATGCTTCGCCGGATGGTCTGAAGCTCCGCGGCCGGATCCGTATCCCGCAGATGAAAAAAGGTCTGGCCGTCACGCCGGTCATTGCGAATGGGTACCTTTACTTGCGGGAAGGTGCGACGCTGTTCTGCTTCGATCTTCGGGATCAGTCGCGTCGATCCGGAACGAGCGACGGCGGCGCGGAAGGCGAAAGTGGAAGTTCCGGCGGGAAAGCGCTTCCTGGAATGCCTGGAAAAGAAGGTGTGAAACGCCGAACGGCTCCGGGACTTGGGTGATTTTTTAGCATGTTCGATTTTTAAATCAAGATAGAGTTTCAAAAGATGAACGCTGCCGTACGGATAAAATTCCCCGGCGGCAGCATATTCTTTTCACATTTTCAACAGTATATCTGCAGCTGAAGTGGAGGATAAAATGCAGCGATCTGCTTTTTTACTGGTTTTTGTCATGTTTGGCACAGTTTTGACGACGATTTTTTGTTTGGATCTTCTGAATCGCCATGATCCGTTTTTTTCGGAGTCGCTTGCGCAGTCTGCCGTGACGGATGAAGCGTATATCGCGGGGTTGAGCGAGGAAGAAAAAACAAACATTCGACTCTATGAGAATGCGAGCAAAAGTGTCGTCAATATCGATACGCGCAGCCGTGAACATAATCTGTTCATGCAGGAGATGATCTCTGCCGGTCAGGGAAGCGGTTCCGTCATCGATAAAAATGGGCATATTCTGACGAACTGTCACGTCATCGCCAACGCGATCCAGGTCCAAGTCACGCTTTTTAACGGAAATTCTTACGAAGCGGATGTCATTGGCGTGGATCCGACGAACGATACCGCCGTCCTTAAGATCAACGCGCCGGAGGAGGAACTTTTCCCCGTGACGTTTGGGGATTCTTCCCGTCTGAAGGTCGGACAGAAAGTGTACGCGATCGGGAATCCATTCGGTTTGGAACTGACGCTCACGACGGGAGTCATCTCCAGTCTGAATCGTTCTCTGGACAGTCAGCTGGTCGAGAATCGGACGATCCGGCAGGTGATCCAGATCGACGCGGCGATCAATCCCGGAAACTCCGGCGGTCCGCTGCTGGATTCGTATGGTGAGCTGATCGGGATGAATACTGCGATCGCGTCGCGTTCGGGAGACAGCGCGGGAGTGGGGTTTGCCGTTCCGGTGAATACGATTGCGCGCATCGTTCCGCAGCTGATCCAGAAAGGTGAGGTGAGTCGGCCGAATCTTGGTATCGAGCAGGTGATGCCGACGGAAGAAGGTCTGCTCATTACGCGTGTCCAGCCCGGCGGTCCTGCGGAAAGAGCGGGGCTGAACAGTCCGCGAGTGATCACGAAACAGCGCCGCCAGGGAGCGTATATTTATAAATATCGGACGCTTGACCGAGCGACGGCGCAGATCATCGTGGGGATCAATGATACGGAGGTGATGACTCCGGACGACCTTTTGTCGGTGGTGGAATCTTTTATGCCGGGAGATACCGTGACACTTCAGATCCTTCAGGATGGCGAGACGTATCGAGTTCCGATCACGCTTGGCGAGGAGTGATTTTTTATGCGGAAAGGGGACGCGCGGCGGAAAATTTTTTGAAAAAGTTCAAAACTAGGCCCCCTCCCCCTTTTCAAAAATAGAAAATCTGGTAAAATGTGAATCTCTTTTTGTGTTGGAGCGTTCCTTTTGTTGCGCGCCGACAGAAGAGAGTCTTTTCCGAGATATGATCGGAAATCAGTGCGGCAGAGCCGATCGCGCCGAAAAACCTTTCGGAAACGGAGGGAGACAAAATCCCAATGGGGAAGCGTTCGTGTCTCTGAAACCAGAAGTAGAAATTCAGATTTAGTGAGTGGTTCATTATGAAAACGTTCATGGCGAAACCGGCAGATGTGAAACAGGAGTGGATCTTGGTCGACGCGACGGATAAAGTCGTTGGTCGTCTTGCTGTCGATATTGCAATGGCTCTGATGGGCAAAGACCGCCCGAATTACACCCCGAACGTCTGCACCGGCCGTTTTGTTGTCGTGATCAACGCTGATAAAGTGAAGTTCACCGGCAAAAAATGGGAGCAGAAGCGTTACACCTGGACGACTGGTTATACCCGTCTGCGCAGCGAGAATGCCGCGACCCGCATGGAAAAGAATCCGACCGCGATCCTTTCCGAAGCTGTTCGCCGCATGCTTCCGAAAAACAAACTTGCGACCAAAATGCTGTCCCAGCTGAAGGTTTACGCAGGCAGTGAGCATCCCCATCAGGCCCAGGCTCCTGTGGCTGTTGAAATGGGTAACTAATCGTTTTTTGTGGATTCAAGCTTAAACAGATAAAATATCAGGGGTGTAAACCATGGCAGATAAAGTCATCATCGAAGGAAAAGGTACTAACGATTCGCTCGGAACCGGTCGCCGCAAGACCGCCATCGCCCGCGTTCGTATTCGTCCCGGCAAGGGCCTCATCGCGATCAACGGCCGCAGCCTGGAAAATTACTTCTGCAACGTTCAGCAGCGCAATGCGGTCCTCGCTCCGCTGGTCGAAACGGGCAAAAAAGAAGAAGTTGACGTCATCATCCGCGTCAACGGCGGCGGTATCACTGGTCAGTCTGGTGCCTGCAAACTTGGTATTGCCCGTGCGCTTCGCATGTACGATGCCGGTCTGTACGAAGTCCTGAAAGACGCCAACCTTCTTACCCGTGACAGCCGTATGGTCGAACGTAAGAAGCCGGGTCTCCGCAAAGCTCGTCGTGCGACGCAGTTCTCCAAGCGTTAATTACGTTTTGGCGGTGTAATATCCGGACGCCCTGATATTCAGGGCGTTTTTTTTGGGGTCGGGCGCTTTTTCGCTTGGAAGGGGGCCGATTTCAAATTTGGTTTTGCGGTGTATAATTGAAGCGGAAAAGGTATTGGTTTTAGATTTGGAGAAATGCCCATGTTTCAAGTCTTCATGCATTATGAAGTCAATCCGACGACGTGGTTTTACCTCTCGTTATTGATGGTCACCGGCATTTTCTTCAAATTCCGCCGCATTTGGAGCGTCCGGAATCTGGATCTTTTACTGGTATTGAGTTTAGGGCCGGGATTACTGCTTGCGGCTCATGGTTTTCATGCCGGATATGTGATCCTTTTGACGTTCCTGATCTTGCTTTTGATCCGGATGCTCTGCGATCCGATGATGAACCGCAGGCCGCTTTTAGAGGTAAATCTTTCCAAGAGCGGGCTTATTTTCTGCTGTGCGGCTCTGATGGTCTTTCAGCTTGCGGCTCTTGTTTTGACGCAGACGCGCGAGGGCGGGCCGCAGAATGTGAATGCATCGTTGGAACAGCTGCTGATGTTTCACTTGAACGAGAGGCTCCTGAAGGAAGAGGCGGACGGCAGTACGGTGTCTGAGGAGACGCTTGGTTTCGTCGGGGAACTGGATCCGCAGGATCAGAAGGATAGACCAGATCGGCAGGATCGGTCAGATCGGCAGAAAACTGCGAAAACAGTATTGCGTCACGGTCCAGGCATGCCGTTTTTCACACAGCTGGCGGATTGTCCGAGGCAGTGGCGTTTTAAGCACATGAAGGAACGGGAGTTACAAAACGGTGCTGCCCGAGCGGAGGAAGCGGAACAAGATCTGCTTCTTGTCCAGAATCCGCTTTTGACGGATCCGTCTGGAGTTCCGGCGGAATTGGTGAGGGAGGAGTGGTTGCAGATCCGATGGACGATTTTTCTTGCGGCACTGGCTCAGATCGCGATCGTGACGGGGATCGTTCTGACGGGCTGGGCGCATTTTGAAAATTTTAACACTGGGATCGCAGCGGCGACGCTCTATCTTCTCCTTCCGTATGTTGCGCAGATGCCGTCACGCATCGATCATTTGGTGCCGGCTGCGCTGATCGTGTGGGCGATTTTTTCATGGAGGCTTCCGTCTCTTGCAGGAGTGCTGCTTGGAACGGCTGCGGCACTTTCCTACTACCCGATCTTCCTGTTGCCGCTTTGGTGCAGTTTCTACTGGTCTCGGGGACTTTACCGCTTTTTGTGTACGAGCCTGGGCGTTTTTCTGCTTTTCATCGTGATCGCGATCCCGCTCTGCGGCGGTCTGGGGGCGTTCCTTGCGCAGTCTGGAGATATTTTTGGCTGTGTCGGACTTTTTTCCCGAAATGCAGCCGGCTTTTGGGACATTCCGGGAGATAGTATTTACTACTATCGTATTCCGGTGATCGTGATGTACCTGGCACTTGTTTTTTTCCTGATGTTCTGGCCTGCCCAGAAGAATTTTGGAACGCTGATGAGCAGTTCTGCCGTGCTGATGATCGGTGCGCAGTTTTGCCATCCGTTTCAGGGAGGGACGTACATGGCGTGGTTTTTACCGCTCGTGATCCTTGTGATCCTGCGTCCGAATTTGGAAGACAGGACGGCCGTTCGGGCTGTCGAACGTCATCGGAGGCATGCGAACACCTCGGGAAAAAATGCTTGAGTCGGTCAACAGAGAGGTCTGTTTACGGTGAGCGGATCAAATTATCAGCTGCTTGATTTCGGAAAGGGACGGAAACTGGAACGGTTTGGCGACGTGGTCCTTGATCGGCCGTCGCCGCCGGCAGAACCGTTTTCCGTACAGCGTCCTGCTGCATTTTGGAGTCAGGCGCACGGTACTTTTCGGAGATCGTCCGGTCTGAAAGGGAGCTGGAAATGGCGCCTTTCCCCTGCTCCGCAGTGCTGGACGCTTGAGACGGGGCATTTTTCTCTGCTTCTGAAACCGACGGAGGTTGGGCATTTAGGAGTCTTCCCCGAGCAGTACGCCAATTGGGATTGGATCCACGCGCAGACTGCGGCTTTTTTGCAGAAACGCCCGGCTTTTCGTGTGTTGAATCTTTTCGCGTACACTGGCGGGAGTACGCTGGCGGCAGCTTCTGCTCTTTTTGAGGCTGGAAAACGTGCGGAAGATGCGGACCAGTTTTTCGTTGCGCATGTTGATTCTGCGAAGAACATCGTCCAGTGGGGGCGTGGAAATGCCGAGATCTCCGGACTTCAGAAGGCTCCGATCCGCTGGATCGCCGAAGATGCACTGAAATTCGCGGAACGGGAACTGAAACGGGGAAGAAAATACGATGCCGTGATCCTAGATCCGCCAAGTTACGGCCACGGGACTCGCGGTGAGGTCTGGAAGCTGGAGCAGCATTTACCGATACTTTTGAAAGCCTGTGCTGCCCTGATTGCCGATTCTCCCGCTTTTGTGCTCCTGACGGCACATTCGCCCGGGCTGGATGCTCGCGGACTGGGAAGAATGCTGCGGGAGTATTTTCCGGGAAACTTCCGCAGTGAGGGCGGTGCGATGTCGCTGCGTTCGGAAACTGGGAGGATTTTACCCAGTGGGGAAACTGCGCGGATCGTGTGGGAGAATTAATTCCGGTTTTTTTAAAACTTCCTGAAAATTTTCCTGTAAGTGGGCTTGCAAAATACTGAAAAAGTTTTATACTCAGATTGTGAAGAGGTCCTACTCTGTTTTCCGATGCCATGGGATCGGAAATTGAATCAAAGAACGAAATGCTTTTTTGAAAAAATATGAAAAGGAGAAATTGACCATGCCTTTGTTCGAGATCGAAACCAGAGCGCATATCGTGATCGCCAATGCGGCAGATGAAGCGGAAGCTCGTGCTGTCTTGGCGGAATACTATCCGACGGAAGATGCGATCCGTATTTCTAAGCGTCCGCGAAATTTGTGGGTCATTTCCAAAGCGGCTCTGGGGATCACGCCGGAAGGGATCGATCCATGCAATATCGCGCGTGATTGCCTGGCGAAAGCCTCTGGAGATAAAGTGCACGCGATCCGCCTCTACATGCAGGAGACCGGCACGGATCTGGAACGTGCGAAGAAGATTATCGAATCCAACATGATGATCGGCTGGTGAGCCGTCCGGAAAAGAAACGAAAAGAAACGAAAAGAAACGTCTGACGAAATTTTTCATCAGACGTTTTTTTGGGGGGGGATCGTCCGGAAAGGGGGCGTATTCCTTGATGAAATAGGGAGACGGTCATTTAAAAATACTGCCCGCACTCCGAATACGCCGCCGCAGAGATGGCTGACCGCATCAGCTCATCGAGACGTTTAAGGTCCGTGACTTTCTGGAGACGTTCACGTTCTGATTCGGTGAATTCTGTCGGAAACTTCGATTCAAGAAGCATCGCGACAGCCCCTACTTTCGCATTCCGTTCGCCTTTTTCCATACCGATCCGTTCGCCTTTTTCCATACCAATCCGTTCGCCTTTTTCCATACCGATCCGTTCACCTTCGTACAGTGCGTATTCAAGATGAGCGGCTTCGTCGCGGATGGCTTTTTCGCGGGCAATGGCGAGTTCACGGCGGCGCTCGTCGCGAGTGAAGCGCGAGTAGATCTGGTGCGTCTGTTTCAACCCCGGCGTGC
>SUVI01000179.1 GCA_015062085.1 Planctomycetaceae bacterium | reverse complement strand
AAATCGGAAATGGACTCAAAAACGTCCCCAATGTTTCCTCAAAAACCAGACGAGAAAAAGACGATGGAAAAACCAATTGATTTTGATCTCATCCGCAATGCCCGATTCCCGGAAGGCGCACTCGGCACACAAATGATCGAAGGGATGAACCGGTCCCACGCACGGCTCACAGAGTGGGGATTCTCGCACGTTTCGAAATTCGGTCAAACCGTCCTCGACGTTGGCTGCGGAGGCGGTGCGGCACTGAAAAAACTCGCGGAACGCTACCCTGACGCCCAGTTTTTCGGCTGCGATGTCTCACCGCTCGCGATCCAGTCCGCAGAAAGGCTCAACGCAGAAACGGTCTCATCCGGACGCATGAAATTCCACTGCGGCGGCGTTTCCGAACTGCCGTTTCCCGACGCGTTTTTCGACACGGTATTCTCCGTCGAAAGTCTCTACTTCTGGCCGGAACCGGAAAAAGATCTCGCGGAAATTCTCCGTGTTTTGAAACCGGGAGGCTGTTTCATGACCGTGCTGGAAATGGTCGGCGGCTCCATGAGTGAACGCCATGCCGAGATCGCACGCCGGCTGGAAATGTACTGTCCAACCCCGGAAGAACTTCACGCACTGCTCACACGCAGCGGATTTTCCATCACGGCCCTGGTCCATGACACCCCAAACGGCTGGCTCTGCGGCGTCGGCGAAAAAAGAGCCTAAACACGCTTTCCCCACCAACAAAACGGGTCCATCCGGGAACTGCGTACCAGTTTTACCACTGACACACACTGAAAACTCACAGAAAAACACGGACCTTAACACAAAAAGCAGTAAAAAACAGAAAGCTCGAACAAATTTTGAATTTTTAAAAATTCATTTGCGTCTTTTCGTGTTTTCCGTGAAATTCGTGTCAGGGCACGTTCACTGCCATTTTCCCATTCTTTTCAGTGTGAGTCTGAATCTCTCCTGTGTACTCAGTGGTAAAATCGGAACCTGGATCGGTACGCACTTTCCGGAAGTACCACAAAATGGGGCAGGATCCCGCACTCTCCGAGTCTTCCCCATTCCCCCCAAACGTACCGTTCACCGTTCCGGATTGCCCGAAGACGCCTCCATTTTCCTGATTTTTCGGTCCAGCGTCGTCCTCTCGATCCCCAGCAGCTGTGCCGCACGGCTTTTGTTTCCCTCGGTAAATTCCAGCGTTCGGCGAATGTGCTCCAGCTCGATCTCCTCCAAAGCCATCGGGCGAAACTCTTCCGCAGCCGCCGCAGAAAAACCTCCCGAAACCCCCATTCCGCTAAACTGTCCCGTCATACCAGGCTCCATGACCGCCCCGGATTCGGTCGTGAGATTGGAAAGCAGGAGGTCTCCCGCTTCGATCCTTTCACCGCGAGCCAGCACGACAGCACGCTCCACGACGTTTTTCAGCTCGCGAATGTTCCCCGGCCATGCGTAACTCTGCAGACGCGCGATCGCCTCTGGCGAGAATCCACTCAGCTTCCGCCCCGTTTCTGTCCGGAAGAAATGGAAAAAATGTTCTGCAAGGATCGGAATGTCCGAAACCCTCTGACGCAGCGGCGGCACGAGGATCCCAACCACACGCAGTCGGAAAAAAAGGTCCTTCCGAAACCGACCCGCCATGACTTCCTGCTCCAGATCGCGATTCGTAGCGGCAATGACGCGTACATCTACGGAGATCGGTTTCGTCCCGCCGACCCGCTCAAATGGATGCCCTTCCAGCACTCGGAGAAATTTCGCCTGAATGTTCAGCCCCATCTCACCGATCTCGTCCAGCATGAGCGTTCCGCCGTTCGCCGCCTCAAATTTTCCGATCTTCCGCTCCGTCGCTCCCGTGAAAGCCCCGCGTTCATGCCCGAAAAGCTCACTGGCAAGCAGATCTTCCGAAAGCACGGCACAATTCAGGCAAATGAACGGCGCTTTCTTGCGCGGACTCGAGTAATGGACCGCCCGCGCCACGAGTTCTTTTCCGACACCGCTTTCCCCATGGATCAGGACCGTTGCTCGACTGTTTGCCGCCAATGCGATCTGTTCCGTGATCTCCTGCACCGCCCGGCTCGATCCCACGATCTCACTGCGGACTCCCAGCTGCTTCCGAAGCGCCGCATTTTCATTCTGTGCCCGATTCAGACTTTCCGTCAGCTGATTCTGCTCCCGAAGATTCTCGAACATGATCCCCAGGATCTCCGCGACCCCAAGCGTAAAGTCCAGATCCTGCACATCCGGCACTTTCCGGGAATCCGTCGAGTAAACGTGAAGGATCCCCCAGCGTCGGCCTTCCGTAAAGATCGGCGCACAGATGACGCTCGTCGTTTCGATCTCGCCCTCACTGTTCCGGCGTCCAAGGATACTGTCCCCCTTCACATGACGCGCGATGACCGCATTGCGGGACTCAAGTACCGTCTGTGCCAGATAATCTGAGACTTTCTGGTAGGGCGAAACACGTACATTTCGCAAATTCGGCGCGATCTGGGACGCAGTGACCTCTAGGGAGGCGATTGGAAAATTCTCTTCACACGGCCCCGGAAGCAAAAGGACGGCTGCATGGCTGACTGGAAGTTCACGCAAAAGGTAGAGAAGCGCCAGATCAAGTTTCGCTTTCTGATCACCTGCCCGATTGATCTCGATCGCCAGCCGGCAGAGATTCGCAATGGATCGCCGAATGCGTTTTCCCACTGAGTTGGAAAGATTGGCGGATTCAAGCTCCATAGTCTCCAGAAGGCGCGCCTTTTCCCGTCGGCACGTGATCATCGTCTCTTCGGAATTTTCCATCATCCCGGAAAAAACGTGCGAATTGCCCAACACGCTGGAACTGTCAGCCCGAATCGAAGAGTAATCCTGCTGCGGCGCGATCTGAAACGCTTGGTCTGACTCCTCTGACGGCAATTCGCGCAGCTCGTTCAGAAACATCAAATGCGAACGTCCAAACATCAGAATATCATTCGGAGAAAGCCGGACTTCAGCTTCAGGATCCACTTTCCGGCCATTGACCAGCGTACCGTTACGGCTCTTCAGATCCTTCAAAAACCACGCATCCTGCTCTTCATCAAAATGGATCAGAGCGTGCATTCGACTGCACCGGTCGTCCTTGAGCACGATGACATTGGAGGGAGCGCGGCCCACAGAGGTGATCCGGTCGGAAGTCAACCGAAAAACTTCATTCCACCGGGATTCATCCCGAAAAACTAAATAGGCCGATGCATTCACTGCGTTTCCCCCTTTACTCTTTCTTTCCGTTTCACTGCACGCGAAGACCAGCATTCTGCCAAAAGCAGACCTCAGCCGATCTTCTCTGCCCGCTGTCCGGAGGTGCGCTCGGCTGGCAGATTTTCCGCCAAACTTTTCCGCCAAACTTTTCCGTCTGGCAGCTCGAGGCATCCCGATCGATCTTGGAGCTTCACAAAATTACTCTTAGTTTACCGAATGCCGAAAAATTTTCAAGGGGGTGAGCAGCTGAAAAAAACGTAAATTTGGAAAAGAAATCCCGAAAATCAAGATCTGAATTCAAATTCCGCCTCCGGTCTGACGTAAAGTTTCATACGTGAGACCGAAGACGGAATTTTCTCCTGAACTAGTCCAGCGGCTTGATCCAGACATTACGGAAACGCACAGCTTCACCATGATCCTGCAGGAAAAGCGGCGCAAAACCCGTCTTTTTCTGATGCTCCCACTTTTTCTGAATATGGTCCGTTTTCTGTCGGCACATTGGATGCCATGGCGAGCGGGCTTCTTCAAATTCAAAGCGATCCTGCACCAAGACCCCATTCAGCCACGCCGTCATTTGGCCTTTTTCGACGATCTTTCCAGAATCGTCACGCCGCGGCGCACGGTACAGAATGTCGTAGGACTGCCACTCACCGCAGCCAAGTCCCGCCAGTGCCCGTGCCGGAGCAAAACGGTAAAACGCTCCCGCTTCCAGCTTGTGCGTCTCGCGTGCGTTGGCAGAATTCAAGATCTGCATCTCGTAGAGACCGTGAATGTAGAGTCCACTGTTTCCGCTTCCTTTTTTCGGGAGACAGAATTCCGCGTGAATGTGCGCGTCACGGAAATCCGCATCGGAATGAATGTGGTTTTTGCCGGAGATCAGTTCATCATTTTCGACCTTCCAGCTTGCCGGACTTCCGTCCTGGTCAAGAAAACGGTTCACCAGTTCCCCCGCGGCATCACGTCCGAAAAGAAGGATCCCGTCTTCCGGAACAGGCTGGAAATTAGGCCGAACGACCGCTCGACAATGTGCGTAATGCGACGTGAACGTCAGACCGTCTGCAGTCTGGACCTCCAAGAAAATGCGCAGCGGAGCCTGCCCCGCGATCTCCTTCGGGATCCGGACCGAAACCTGTGCGGGATCTTTCCGGATCTCAGCCGGGATCTCCGACCAGTTTCGGACCACCCACTTCGTTCCCTCAAAACCGCCGGCGTCCGTAGAAAAATGAAGTTTCGCAGAAACCGCAGCTTCCGGATCCCTCTTAATGGGAGCCGAAACCAAGATCGTACCGTCCGGCATCCGTTCCCAACTCAATTTCCCAAGACACGGTAATTCCGGCACTCCGTTCAGCACCGAATCAATATACGCCCCGATCTCCGCAGGTGACCAGCCGGCTTCGTGTCCGTGCGGCATATGGACCTGAAGACGAACGTCGGCGTGCGGTACACGCGAGTATGTATTGAAATGCGCGTCCAGAGGATACGCAAAATCATCCGTCCCGTTCAGGAAGAGGATCCGGCATTTTGCGTTTCCAACGTACTGTACCGGATCGAAATAGTTATGCCAGCGTACTTTTCCAGGCCACGGGATCTGATCCAGTCTGTCCGTCCAGATGGAATTACGATCGAGGTCCCCGCAGCCGTAAACCGGTACCGCAACCTTGAATCGGTCATCGATCCCCGCGATCATGCTCGTGAGATACCCGCCCCAGCTGATCCCCGTTACAGCCGTCCGGTCTGCATCGACGCACGGCTGGGAACGCAGAAGCGAGTGTGCCCGCATGATGGCTGCGACCGCATGATAGGACCACATTTCGCGGTAGTCCTTTTCCTCAAAAAAACGGAATTTCTCATCGTCCCCCTGCCCCGGTCCGCCGTCTTCAAGTGCCTTGCGCGAACCGTCATCAAGGACCTCGCAGCCTGCAAGATCCATCGCGATCGCAGCGTATCCGCGTTTCGCCCAGAGCTCCGTCCACGCGCGAAACGCCGTTCCTCCGCCGCCATGGACCAGCACGATACCGGGAAATGGACCGTCACCAGTAGGACGAGAAAAGAATGCAAAAACGCGCGTCGGCTTTCCATGAAACTCTTCGCCGGCAAACCAGACTTTCTGCGTCAGGATCTCACGGGAGTCGGCAGACGAAATACTTTCAATGGCCGACCACTCCGCAGCTGGCGTCTGCTTCAGCGAAGCAAGATCCCAAACCGCCGCAGGATCCCGTGCCTCTGCGGCTGCGGAAAACAGTCCAGCACAAAATAAAAAAAAGAAAACAAAAAAAATGCGGGATAATGGATCTTTCATTTTGACAACATCCAGGATCAGAGGAAAATGGAAGGAAACAGCGGGACACGTAAAATTCTCCGCCGACGACTCTGCTTTTAGTATACCACGTCGAAAAATTTGGTCAAGGGTTGCCTGAAAAATTTTTTACGTTCCGAAAAAACTGTAAACCAAGGTTTCTATTCCGCGCACGCCAGCGCGATCAGAGATTTAGTAAAAAAAAGGAACACGGTTTCTAAATCCACCAGAAAAAACTAATTTTTTAAAACATTCCGATTTTGAAACCTTCTTTCGTCTGGCAGACAGTTCCGGCAGACAGTTTGGTAAACAAAAAAAAACAAATTACTACCATTTTTTCTAAAAAATTTCCATATCCCCCCTTGCAGAGAGGCTGCATTCTGCATAAAATAAAAAATATCCATCGTCAAAAAACTATTTTTTGAAAATTCCGTTTTTTGACTAACATTTTGCTTCTGCTTTTTAGGCAGATATTCGAACACCGTATTTCAAACTTAAAATTCACTCAGTTTTCCAAAATTTTTAAGGAGTTTTCTCATGTCGTACACAGAAACGACCACCCAGTCGTGGTTTTCTAGGATCGGCGATTCCCTAAAAGGGATCCTCGTCGGGATCGTCCTTGTCGGAGTCGCGATCATGCTGCTTTTCTGGAATGAAGGCAGAACGGTCAAACGCTATCGCGCCCTGAAGGAAGGAGCCAGCCAGTGCATCGAAGTTCGATCCGATGCCGTTGATGTCGCCAATGACAACAAACTCGTCTACACGACGGGAACCATGAAGACCGACGATGTCCTCGCTGATACGGATTTTCCGTCCATTACCGTCAACGCTCTGAAACTGAAGCGTAACGTTGAAATGTTCCAGTGGCACGAAGAGAGCCATTCCGAAACCCAAGAGAAAGTCGGCGGCAGCACAAAAACCACCACGACCTACTCGTATACGACCGACTGGTCCTCCGCGCCGATCGATTCTTCTTCCTTCCATCAACCGGATGGTCACATCAACCCGCCGATGCCGTATGAAGGAACGGAATACTATGCGGAAAACGTGACTCTTGGTGATTTCCAGGTCGAACCTAAAGTCGCCCGTCAGAAGAGCAACTGGAAGAAATTCTCCGTGCCGGCTCCGGAAGCTGCACCTGCTCCGGCCGCCGTCCCGGCGGAAGCCGTTCCTGCTCCGGCCGCCGTCCCGGTAGAAGCTGCTCCTGCTCCGGCCGCCGTCCCGGCGGAAGCTGCACCTGCTCCGGCCGCCGTCCCGGTAGAAGCCGCACCTGCTCCGGCCGCCGTCCCGGTGGAAGCTGCACCTGCTCCGGCCGCCGTCCCGGTGGAAGCTGCACCTGCTCCGGCCGCCGTCCCGGCGGAAGCTGCACCTG
>SUVI01000009.1:9811-49197 GCA_015062085.1 Planctomycetaceae bacterium | reverse complement strand
GATCGACGGCGTCACGGTCCACACCTACGACGACACCGGCGAACAGCCGGCCCTGATCGCGTGTTTCTCTCCCGACATACCGGAATCCGTCATTCACGAAATCGGCAAACGTAAACCACTGCGCGTCGTCTTCCGCGACTCCTGCTTCTCTGGCAGCCCGGAAAAAATCAACCTTTTCGAGATACTCAAACACTACGGCATGGAAGAAAAAAACATCCGGGTGATTTAGAAAGGAGCAGAATCATGAAACTTCAGTTCAAGCATCAGAAATTCCAGAGCGACGCGGCACAGGCGGTCGTGAGTATTTTCGCGGGCCAGCCGTACTCGGAACGTTCGTATTCGATCGATCCGGGAAAAGGGGACTTTTCCGCCCTCGGAAACGCCGGTTTTACGGGCTGGTGCAATATGCCGGTGGTTCCGGAGCTGACCGACGAGTTGATCCTGGAGCGAATCCGCAAGCTCCAGCGCGATGCCGACCTCGAGCCGTCACGGAAACTTGAGGGGCGGTACAATCTGACCGTCGAGATGGAGACTGGCGTCGGAAAGACCTACACGTACATCAAGACCATGTACGAGCTGAACCGGCACTACGGCTGGACCAAGTTCATCGTGGTGGTTCCGAGCATCGCGATCCGCGAGGGGGTCTACAAGTCCTTCCAAATCACACAGGATCACTTTTCGGAAGAGTACGGCAAAAAAATCAAGTTCTTCATTTACGATTCCAAACGCCTGAATGAGATCGAGAATTTCGCGTCGGACAATTTCATTCACGTCATGATCATCAACGCGCAGGCGTTCAACGCAACAGGCAAAGACGCACGGCGTATTGACATGAAGCTGGACGAATTCCGTTCCCGTAAGCCGATCGACGTCATCGCGCAAACGAATCCGATCCTTATCATCGACGAGCCGCAGTCCGTCGAGGGACCGAAAACGAAAGAAGGCCTGAAACGGTTCCGGCCGCTCATGACGCTGCGCTACTCCGCAACGCACAAATCGAACAGCATTTACAATATGATCTTCCGTCTCGACGCGATGGACGCGTACAATCAGCGTCTCGTGAAGAAAATCGCGGTGAAGGGGATCTCGCAGCACGGCACAACGGCAACGGACGGTTACGTTTACCTGGAATCGGTAAACCTCTCCGAGGCCGCTCCAACCGCCACGCTCCATTTCGACTTCAAAGGCGCGTCGGGCATCCGGCAGAAGAAAGCCAAAGTCTCCGAGAAATACGACCTGTACGCGCACTCCGGAGAACTGGAAGAGTACCGCGACGGCTATGTCGTGACGGAGATCGACGGCCGCGACAATCACATCGAATTTCGAAACGGTTTGAAACTCTACGCCGGTGAAGCATCCGGACACGTCAGCGAAGAGCAGCTTCGAAGGCTCCAAATCCGCGAAACGATCCAGTCGCACATTGAACGCGAACGCAGCCTTTTTCGGAAAGGGATCAAAGTCCTCTCGCTCTTTTTCATCGATGAAGTCGCCAAATACAGACAGTACGATGAGGCTGGACAGGCCGTTAACGGTCTCTACGCGCAAATGTTCGAAGAGGAATACGCGGACATTCTCAGGGAATTTCAGCTCCAATTCGGCGAAGAATCTTACGCGCGGTACCTGGAACAGATCGAAGCGTCACAGACCCACGCAGGATACTTTTCCATCGATAAAGGGAAGATGATCGACTGCAAAAGGCTCAACAAAAAAGAGCGGACCTCAAACGATGCAAAAGACTACGAGCTGATCATGAAGAACAAAGAGCTTCTTCTGAACCGCGATCCGAAAAAGTCGCCCGTGAGGTTCATTTTCTCGCATTCCGCCCTGCGCGAAGGCTGGGACAATCCGAACGTTTTTCAGATATGCACGCTGAAACAAAGCAGCAGCGAAGTTCGTAAACGTCAGGAAGTCGGACGCGGTCTGCGTCTGTGCGTAAACCAGGAAGGCATTCGCATGGATACGTCTGTTCTTGGGGAAGACATTCACGACGTCAACGTCCTGACCGTCATCGCCAGCGAAAGTTACGATTCCTTCGCCAAAGGACTTCAGAACGAACTGGCTGAAGCAGTCGGAAACCGTCCGATCGCCGTGACGCCGGAACTGT
Source organism: Planctomycetaceae bacterium (assembly GCA_015062085.1). The sequence goes on along the minus strand of SUVI01000009.1, from coordinate 47,093 downwards.
TCAAGGGCAAGATCCTCGTCGATTCCGATGGGAACGAACAGGTCGCAGATGAAAAACTGACGAACCGCATTTTCAATAATCTGATTCGAAACGATTACATTGACGATGACGGCAAACTGACCGACCGGTTCTACGAAGACAAAAAGAACGGCACGCTCGTTTTCAGCGATCAAACCGCGGAATTCAAAGATTCGATCCTCAAAATCATCGACACGATTTACGATTCCCGTAAATTGACGCCTGAAAACGCTCGCCGCAAAAACGTGGAGCAGAAGGTGGACATGAACAAGCTGGCGATGCCGGAGTTCAAGTCGCTTTGGGAGAAAATCAACTCCAAATCGGTTTACGTCGTGGATTTCGATTCAGACGAGCTGATCCGCAAGTCCATCGCGGCACTGGATCGGGAACTGCGCGTCTCGCGGATCTATTTCAATGTGGAAACGGGCGAAATGAAGGAGATCCGCTCGAAAGACGCGCTGCTGACCGGGACCGCGTTCTCAAAATCGCAGGGCGACACTCGAAAAACGCAGCTCCGCACGAATCGCGGCGTGAAATACGACTTGCTCGACAAACTAGTGCAGGCAACCGGCCTGACGCGAAAAGCCGTCGCACAGATCCTGACCGGAATCAAGCCGGAAACATTCGGAATGTTCCGTGAAAATCCGGAGGAATTCATTCAAAAAACTGCGCACCTGATCAACAGCGAAAAAGCGACCGTCATCGTCAACCACATTACGTACCACGTCCTCGATGAGAAATACAGTACGGATATTTTCACGGAACCGGGACTCAAGGGCCAGCTGGACGTCAATGCGCGCAAAAGCTCGCGCCATCTGTTCGACCACGTGGTTTACGATTCCGAGATCGAACGGAAATTCTCCGAGGAACTTGACCGCAGTCAGGAAGTTGTGGTTTACGTGAAACTTCCGGGGAAATTCTACATTTCAACGCCGGTCGGAAAATACAATCCGGACTGGGCGATCGCATTTCGAGAAGGACACGTGAAGCACATTTACTTCGTAGCGGAGACAAAAGGTTCGATGGACTCTATGGAGCTGCGTCAGATCGAAAAGACCAAAATAGACTGTGCCCGCGCACATTTCCGAGCCGTCAGTCGGGAAAACGTCACGTACGAAGTGATCGACAGCTACCAGGAACTGATGAATCTCGTAAAAAATGGTTAATTCCCAATCGGAGAAGGTTTTCAGACCTCCCCCCTTGCGGAAAACACGAAGTCGGGGTAAAATGAAAGAAGAAGGCCGAGGGTATGTGCGTCGGCCGCCGTCCTGCCTAAATTTCAGATGATCCAGAAAGACCCGCCCATGAAAATGACTGATTCCATTTTTCGCCGTATTTTATCCCGTCTCCCCGCTTGTGCTCTCGCAGTCCTGCCGATGAGTGCGTTCGCCGGAGAATTCTTCGTCGCTCCCAACGGCAATGACTCAAATCCGGGAACCGCCGCCGCGCCGTTCGCGACGCTCGAAAAAGCCCGAGATGCCGTGCGCCAGGCGAAAGCTGCCTCACAGTCCGCCTCACAGTCCGCCTCACAGTCCGCCTCACAGTCCGCCTCGCACTCCGCCTCGCAGTCCGAAACAGCACCGGATGAGGGGTGGACCGTCCATCTCGCAGAAGGGACTTACACGATGACCGCGCCGATCCGTTTTTCCACGGAAGATTCCGGAACACCGACGGCTCCGGTAACGTACCGCGGAGCAGAAAACGGCAAAACGGTCCTCTCCGGCGCCATAGAGCTGACGGGATGGAAGGATGAAGGAAACGGAGTCTGGTCCGCAGCTCTCCCGGAATGGGAAGGAAACGCGCTTTACTTCGAACAGCTCTGGGTCAACGGACGCCGTGCCGATCGGTCACGCTGGCCGAATGGCGGAGAATTTCTGAGGATGGATTCCGTCCGGGAAGAAATTCCGATGAATCACCAGACCCGCCAGGCACCCAAACCGCAGACCCGTCAGTGGATCGTCGGAAAACCGGGCGAGCTGGATTTCCTGAAAGGCGTTCCAGCCGACGAACTGAAGTGGGGCCAAATGGTCTGCCATCATAATTGGGACACGACGCGGCGGATCATCCTTGGCTTCGACGCAGAGACGAATACCGTGGAATTCAAGGGCGGAAACATGAAATCGTGGAATCCGTGGCGTCCAACGTCGCTCTACTATTTCGAGAACGTGCGCACCGCGTTCGACCAGCCCGGCGAGTGGTTCTATGACGGTAATGCGAAGAAGGTCTTCTACCGGCCTCTGGAAGGTGAAACGCCCGAAAATACGACGATCGCCGTTCCGCGTCCAGGTCTGGTCCAGTTCCTGCTGCTTGAGGGACGCTCGGCGGAAGAAAACGTGACGGACATCCGCTTCGAAAACCTGACGTTCCACTACTCGGACACTCCCCGTCAGAAAAACGTCATGGAAAACGCGCAGCTCGATGTTTCCATCACCGGCGCTCTCTCCAAACCCGGCCCCTCCCAGTTCGAGCCGGCACAGGCCGCATTCTACACAAAATCGGTCGTGCTGGCAGATGAAGCCCAGCGCATCGCCTTCCGAAACTGCGAATTCGCACACCTCGGCGAATACGGCATCTGGTTCCGGAATGCGGCAGAATGCTCTTTCTGCGACAGTCGGCTCTTCGACATCGGTGCCGGCGGCATCCGTATCGGCGGCGGACATCCGGGCACCTCCGACGGGATCCGGTGCGCTGAGAAAAACGTCATCGACAATAACCTGATCTCCAATGGCGGACGCTTCCATGCCTCGGCCGTCGGCGTCTGGATCGGAAACAATACGATGGATAATCAGCTCACGCACAACGACATCTGCGATTTCTACTACACCGGGGTCTCCGTCGGATGGCACTGGGGATACGCCGGCGTTTCGTTCCGCAACATCATTGAATTCAACCGGATCTTCAACATCGGACAGGGAAAACTCGCGGACATGGGGGGCGTGTACACGCTCGGAACTCAAACCGGTACGCGAGTCTGCAATAATGTGATCTTCAACGTCGAATCCTTCGGCTACGGCGGCTGGGGACTCTATCCCGACGAAGGAACGACCGGGATCACGATGGAAAACAATCTGGTCTACGACACGATGGACGGTTCCTTCCATCAGCACTACGGAAAGGACAATCTGATCCGAAACAACATTTTCGCGCGCAATAAACCGAACCCGATGCGCGACGCCCCCGCACACCAGGTCGCCGTCACCCGCGTGGAAGAGCATCGAAGCATCATCTTCGAGCAGAACATCATCTACTGGAAAGACGGCACATCCATCGGATACAATGTGGACAAGGTCAACGCAGATATTCGCTCCAACCTCTGGTGGAAAGACGGCGGCGAGGTGGAATTCAAAGGCAAGACCCACGCGCAGTGGAATGCTGAAGGAAAAGACGTCGGCGGTTTGGTCGCAGACCCGCTTTTCATGGATCCTGATGCAAACGATTTCCGTCTGAAGCCGGGGTCTCCTGCCGAAAAGATCGGATTCAAGCCGTTCGACTATTCCAAAGCCGGACGCCGAACCCGATAATTTACCGTCCCCGGACGGGATCCGTCGTCCGCCGGCACGCTGACGTATTTCACGCCCCCATTCCTTAGAATCAAGGAGAAAAACCTGATGAAACTTTCCCGCCGACATTTTCTCGGTACCTCACTCGTCCTGACGGCGATCCCCGCTCGGCTGTGGGCAGAAAACGCGCCGAAAGACACAGAAGTCGTGCTTCGGTACGCCGTCATGAGTGACGTTCACTTCACCTCCGACCCGGGGTGCGTCCAGCGTCAGCGTCTTGAAAAAACGCTCAAATTCATGGAGACGTACGCTGCCGGAAAACCGCACCCGAATTTCGACGCCGTCGTCGTCGCCGGCGACATGACAGACCACGGACACGCTGCGGAACTCACAAATTTCCGCGACTCGCTGATGGGCAATCTCCCCAAAGGCACACAGGCGATCCTCTGCATGGGAAACCATGAATTCTACGGAGGCGAAGCCCACAAAAAAGCAGGCGGAAGTAGAAAACACTGGGAAACCATCTTTTCACGCGCAGCCAACACGCACACGGTCGTGAACGGATTCCACTTCATCGGAATCTCTCCCGACCGCGGCACATGCCGAAATGGGGACTACACCGGGTCGCTTGAATGGCTCCGCCGGGAACTTGAAGCCGCCGCCAAAGATGACCCGAAACGCCCGATCGTCGTCTTCCAGCACTACCATGTACTCGATACGGTCTACGGAGCACGCGAAGGCGATCATTGGGGGATCAAAGACCTTCACCCCATCCTTGAGGAATTCCCGCAGGTCATCAACTACTCCGGACACTCGCACTATCCCTCCAACGACCCGCGCAGCGCATGGCAGGGAAAATACACGGCCTTCGGCACCTCAACGCTGAGCTACTACGAAATGGCGGGCGGGATCTACCAGAAATTCCCGGCAGGACACCGAAATGCCGCACAGGTCTATTTCGTCGAAGTCTTCCGCGACAATTCGGTCCACCTGAAGATCTACGATGCCGTGACGGGCGGTTTCTTCGACATGGAGTACCTCGTAGCGGAGCCGGGAGCCGTCGAAAAGTACTGTTTCACCGAAAAACGCTACGATGCCGAAACCGGCTCACGTCCCTTCTGGAAAGATGCAGAACTTGCGCAGGGGGTGAACGTCTCGGAAGTCTCGCAGTACACCGCTGCGCTGACCTTCCCGCAGGCTCACGATCCGGACCATCCGTCCTCTTTTATCGGCACGTACCGTATTTCGCTCTCGCAGCGTCCTTCCGGACAGTCCGACGCAGCCTGGGAACCCGCCGGCGAGCTGAATCCGTGGTCCGACTACTTCCACCTTCCCAGTAAAGACACGAAAATGTGCGTCCTTGAGGAACTGGAACCCGGCTTTGACTGGAAAGTCGAGATCCGGGCACGAAACGCCTTTGAGCGGCTCTCCGAAAACGTACTCACTGCGGAATTCCGCACACTGGAAGACCCGGACGCGAAAGCTCAGGACCGAAATGCACCGTTCCCCAAAGCAGACGCGCTGAATTTCAAGATCTCAGAAAACGGCGAGGCGCAAAATACGCCGTTCCTGGAATCCTTCCCCCATCAGCTGGAAAAACTCGGAGAACCAGTGATTTCAGACGGCTGGGCGTGCTTTGACGGACAGGATGACCGATTCCGGATCCCGTTTACGCCGGAAGGTTTCGCACGGCTGAAACGGCGCATCACGATGGGCGTGCGTTTCCAGTTCGACGCATTTCGTGACGGAAAAGCCGAAGACATTTTCGCAAACACCGAGTTCGGAGGCTCCGCGATGGAACTGAACCACGGAAAGAAAGTCCTCGAATTCTGGTGCCATATCGCGGGACGCTACCAAATCGTTTCGGCTCCGATCGAACCGGGCAGCCACACTGCCTACGGGACCTACGATGGAAAGAGCATCAAACTCTGGATCGATGGGAAACTTGCGGCCGAAAAGAAAGCGTCCGGGATCCTGACGTATACGTCGAATCCCTCGGCCCGTGCGTACTGCATCGGTTCCGACATTTCGAACCGCGGGGGCGGATCCGCTTTCTTCCGTGGAAAAGTCCGTTTCGCGCAGATCTTCACGTGGGCACTGAATGAAGAGCAGATCCGGAATCTCTCTCAAAAATAGATCTCAAAAGCAAAAGCATCTACGAGGCGGGATCCAATGCGGGTCCCGCTTTTTTTCTATTCGTATCAGCCGAAAAAATATCAACGCTGAAAAATGGGCAGCGAGGCGTTTTCGAGCTGAAGGATGATGAGATTGTTCGCCGTCGTGTAAACGTTTCCGACGAATCCCTGCGACCAGCCGCCGGATGGATCTGCCTCCGAAACCAGTTTCAGCGCGATCGCACGATAGTAGTTCTGCCATTCTTCGCCGCCTTCACGGTACTTGACCTGCGCATAGTAGAAGTGTGCATAATGCCAGAATCCCATGGCTGAGCCGCTGATGTCGTCCAGATTCTTCCGGCAAAAATCCATCATCGGAGGGACATTTTCATCATCATATTCACCAGCCGAGTAAAGACACGCGATCGCAGCAGCCGTGATCGCCGGGCGTCCGGGCGGGCCGGAAGTGGAAGAGTAGAAGATCCCGCCATCGGCTCCGCGGCATCGGTGAATGTACGCGATCGCGCGCTCGATCGTGTCGGAAGGGACCGGGATCCCGGCGTTTCGGCATGCACGCAGTCCCTGGACCTGCGTGATGGTGGTGGATCCTTCATCGAAATCCCCGCCGTCCTTCGCACTGACGTACCCCCAGCCGCCGGCTTTCGTCTGCGCAAATGCTGTGAATTCGACAGCCCGTTTCAACGTAGAGATGATCTCCTCGCGGCGTTCCAGATCTTCCTCTTCACCGAGGACCTGTGCCAGCGCCATCATCGCATACCCATGTCCGTACGTGTACCGCTGGTCGGACTGTGAACCGATCAGGCCGTTTGCCCGAGACTGCGCGAGAAGGAAATCGACTCCGCGACGGACATGAAGCGAATATTTTCCCTGCATAGTCGTGGACCCTTCCGACGTGAGTGCAATAACGGCCAATGCTGTCATTGCGGTAGGATACTCGCCGCCGTTTGCCGTCCACCGACCGGAGCGTGCCTGCTGACTCGCCAGCCAATCCAGCCCTAAATGGATGCACTCCTGAACTTCACTCCTTTCCTTTGGCGTCAGTTCCCCCGCAGCCTCAAGAGCCTCGGAAAAGAAAAACAGTCCCGCAAAGTTCAAAATCAGTACACCGAAAAACTTCCAGCGAAAGTTCCGTTTTAAATGCAGCTTTCCGTTCATTCACCATTCTCCGTTTCTGATCTGCTCCCCGTTTCCGATCTGCTCTCCGTTTCCGATCTGCTCTCCGTTTCCGATCTGCTCTCCGTTTCCGATCTGCTCTCCGTTTCCGATCTGCTCCCCGTTTCCGGTTCCAGCGGTCCTAGGCGTCGGATCTCGGCATCAAGCTGTTTTTTCAGCTCCTCGATCACCTTCTCTTCTTTCTGGATATACTCGCGGTACTTTTGAATGTTCAACTCGACCGCTTCCACTCTTTTGGCAAAAAATTTCTTCTCGTCTTCGGTGGCATCCGTTCGGCGTTCAAACTCTTTCTTTTCTTGACGGATCTGCTCTTCCAGACCTTTCTGGAATCTCTTGGAGTTCGAAAGTTCATCCTCTCGCCGTTTGATCTGAGCAGCCAAAAACGCACGCTGGTCATTCCGCGCAACCGTTTCCGTTCCGTAGGCTTCCTCCGAAAATTCTAAAATCAGCCGCAGATCCGTCAAAACGATCTCGCCTCGTTTCGTGAGCGGGTCTCCCCAAACGCGTAAAATAGTCTGAAGCGGAAGCTGCGCATCATAAATGAGACGCCCGCAGCGCCGGTCCATGAGTTGGAGTACAAGCGCATTCTGCATCGAACGAGAGTTTTCTCCCCGTAAATGTGCCTGATGCGCAAGACACAGGAGCGGCAATTTTGACGGCAGGTGCCCGACCAGAAAACTTTGCTCGACAAAAACGGACTTTTCCCAAAGAGGTTTTCCCTGCGTATCAAATCGGCAAAGGATCGCATGATTCAGCGCAAAGGTCCGCGAGTCTAAATCCGGAGGAAGACAGTTCTCCGACCTCCCCAAAACGTCCATTCCCTCTTCGCCAGCATCCTCAGGATCGCCTGCTCGGTCGCCATTCTCCTCCTTTTCCGTTTCCTCCGCAGAGGCGTTCCGCGATAAGAGTGCCGGATCGACCCAATCTTCTGCGTGCGTCAGAGCGACTGTGAAATTTCCGTCTGCCTCAGGTAAAACGACCGGCAAAAGGACTCCGTCGGCATTCCAAGCAACCTTCTTTCCGGAGGAACTCACCAAAGTCACCGGATCGATCTCCGGGAAAACCGCAGTGACGCATCGCCCCGTTTCCAGATCAAAAATATCGACCTGCTTTTTCGCATTCACAAAACAAACACATCCAGGAACCTCCATCCCGGTCTGGTCGATCCAATAGAACGGCACTCGCTCTGACGCAAGCAAGGCGTCGCTCTGAATGAGGAACCATTCAAATTTCTGAGTCTCCAGAACGAATTTCCCAAACCCCAAAGCAGGATCGCCAATGAGAAATGCCCCAGCCTCCAACCGTAAACATTTTCCAAAATCCGGCATGCTCTGAAAAGAGACCCAACGGCCAGTCCGCGAGTCTATGACCGGAACGATCCGCCGCGATTCCACACGCAGCGCCAGTTCTTCCTTCACCCCCTTCTGGATCAGCAATGCCGCCAACTCCGAAGTCGAAACTCCCTCCAAACGCACAAACGGGACAAAATCCTGCGAAAGAGCGATGGAAGTACCATCAGAGGACCTCGTACCCGATGGCCCGCCCGTCTCATCCGATAGCTCCGCGCCCGTTTTCGAAGTATCGGACGATACTTCGGATTCCGCCTCTACGCGGCCGCCGCCGTCAAAACGGACGTCCGCAGGAAACGGCTGCCACAGCTTCGAAAAATTCCGCAGGAAAAACTCATCTTTACGGCATTCCATATCAGAACGATCGGCATGAAAACGCTCGTTTGACAGTGGGATCAACCCCAAAGCCTGTTTCTCCGCAGTACAGTACCAAAGCGGCATTCCAGACTCCCCTGCCCCCGCCAAAAGCATTCCGTCTGCCGTCTGGAGAAGATGCGCAAATGGCGAAAAAACGGCACGTTCCACCTTTCCGGAACCGGACTCTGACTCACGGAGATCCTTCCGGACCTCCTCAACCATGGGGAGAAGGAAGGGGTCCAGATCTAACGTTCTCTCTCTTGACACCGGCACCAGAGTCAACGCCGATGGAATGTGCGTCGTGCTCACAAGATCCAGCTGAAGCGGAAAATGAAAAACACTGAGACTCCCGCCTTCCGTAAGTCCAAACGACGTTCCGAAAAAAGCAGGCTGGATCTTCGTATCCATGAGCCAGATATTTCCCGTTTTCTCTACAAAAGTAAGCGGTTCAAGTTCCGACTTTGCGAGGACCCGGCCAAGCGCATCTTCGCAAAGGATCAACGAACGCAGATTTCGCGCAGTCCGAAACTGCATTCCGGTAAACGGCGTAAAGTACGGCACGCTTTCGACAGGAAGACTAAAGAGTTCCTCACCATACTGGAATTCTTGCATTCCAATGCCGCTGATGCCGTTACCGCCGCTGCTGTGAAGCTCCGCTTTCCTCTTCTCTTTTCGAACCACGATCTTTCCGGAAGGAAATTCCGCACATTCCGCATCCAAAAATCTCCGTACAGGATGCTCTTCCGAAAGCGCAAGACGCCATTCCGTGGCAGTCCTTCCATCGAACAGCTTTTCATTCGGGAAATGCTTTTCAAGCCAGCGTACGTAAAGCGCAGCACGAATATCTTCTTTCATCTCAAGGAAAAGATGTACGAGACGCACAGCCGCAGCCTGACGGGTCGATTCCGTCTGAAGCACGAAACTTTCCAGTGCCGCCACATCACGCGTAATTTTCACCAAATGGATGTAGGACTCCTGGAAATCTTCTTTTTCGGCACGAAATGGAAAACGCAAACGAAAAACCGCGAATTTTTTCTTGAGTTCCGCCGCACGAGACACTCGCCTCATTTTCCGCATCTCATCATCCATGGACTCTTCATTTTCAGCTCGGCTTTCCAAAGCCTCAAACGCTTGAAACTCCTCCAGTAACCGCCCGCACTCGGACTCTGCCCACGCATGGATCTCGGAAGCTGCCGAATCCTCCGGGGAGATGGACTGAAGCATTCTGGAAAGGGTTTCCCCAAGCCAAACTTCCGGAGTCTGAAACAGTTTCACACTGTCGAATTTTTGCAGGATCTGTTCCAATTCGCCCCTCTGTTTGACGGAAAGTCTTTTCGCTTCCCGGGTCCTAATTTCGAGCGAGGCCGCCGACGGAAGCTGCTCCGGATCGATCTCAAACTCCATCGGTCCATTCAAAATCTCCTTGGATCCGATGACCGGAACTTCAAAATATCGCCCGGTTTTCCGCATATTCTCAGCGTTTTTCACAGTTTGAACGGAGCCGTTCAGTACCTCGCCATCCAGTATTTCGTCTTCCCAAGACTCCGATCCCACTGCCAAACCAGCCAAGATCTCATCGAAAGCAACTTTCCGTCCATTTCCCGTTTCCATCGCAGCACGGACCCACTTGAGCATCTCGCTCCACCGCTTTTCGGACTCCATCCTCCGGCTCATACCGCGACAGAAAAGCTCCTGCTCCTCCGGCGTCTCCATCAGAGCGAACCACTCACGAAAATGATCTTCTCGCATTTCACCGTCCCTAGCGTCCTCTTTCGGCATCTCAATGATCTCAAGCACGCATTTTTTCAACCGTTCCTGCGTGAAGATCCCACCCTTTTTCAGCAGCTCAACGGCATCCATCCACTTACCAAGTTCCCAGAGCCGCGCAGCTTCAACGTGGATCGCCTCTGGAGAATCCGGATCTTTCGCCCTGACCCGCTCCAAAAAACCGCCGACCGCATCTTTCTGCAAATAAGCACACGCAGAAAATGCTCCCTGAGAAAGGATAAACTCTCCGGCCGGCACGAGATTACCCAGCTCTCCCGTTTCCAGAAGCTCGGAATCACCATCCACCTTCCAATCTTTCAGCGAAAAACGAACGATCTTCCCATCCTGAAGCGGCAAATAGAGCGCTCCGGCCGATCCGAAACCGCGTCCGGCTACTTTCGCAGAGAGATCCGTAAAGTTTCTGCCTGGCTTTCCGTCCTTCATGGAAAAACTCTTCAGACCATCCTTCTGCACGATCACACATTCATTTTCATCTGCGAACGCCACGTACCCCGCCGTCATCCCAGCAGGCTGGATCCAGAGCTTACGCCCGGTCAGCGCTTCAAGACAGACCAGCATTCCGCCGTTTCCCCAATAGAGCAGTTTTCCTCCGACCGTGACGATCTCGCTTCCAGGGACCGTTTGCGGAGCCGCCTGAAGAAGTGCTCCCCGACGGGATTCAACAAACGCCATTTCGTCCGCACTTTGCGGCACCTCATAAATATTGCCCCAAAGCACTTTCCGTGCCGCTGGATCGACTCCGATCAAAACATGATTCGGCGTCGGGCAGACGAGCACTCCAGAACAGAAACGCGGCGTACAGACCGTCGGCTCCGATTGCGGGATACCGGGAGCGAGACACAGTTCCTGGCCCCACTGCACTTCCCCGCTTTTCGAATCGAGCGCCCAAAGATGCACCATCCCGTTTTTTTGTCCAAGCACATAGAGCGTTTCATTCACACACAGCGGTGCACCAAGAAACATCGTGCCGCTTTCTTCAAGACTCCACCGTTCCTCACTTCCCCCGATATGCCAAAGCAGTTTCCCAGTCCGAATATCATAGCACGCAAGCCGGTTAGGAACGGTACCGGGATCCGTTTCCGCATTTTCTCCCGCAGGTATATTCGCAGGCTCAAGACGCTGAACAAAAACAGAATCCGGGATCGGAACGTAACGAAAAATCGTATCCTCAATACAAAAAACGTGCTTTCCGTCACTTGAGAGATCCCCATAGATCGCCTCGCCCCAAAGCTGGTGCATAAGCAGATCATTCATGAGCTGGCATGCCTGATCGGTACGTTCATTCCCCAAGGCGGCAAGCTCATAGGGTTCAAGCTTCAGAAGCTGCTCACGGATCTCCTGGTAGTTCATCCCCGGAACAGCCCACAGCTTTTTCCCTGTCTGAAGTTCAAAGCATGAAAGATTCCACGCGGTACGCATCAAGACCGAATTTCCGACGACCAGCGGTGCATGTGTCGGCCACGAGGTCTCCGTAAAAAATTGCCTCTTCCTCCGTTCGCACTGAATGGCCGTAAGGACCCGTCCTTCCGGAGAATCCACCAAAAAAGCCTCCCAGATCGGCGTCAAGATCGGCATTGAAACCGCACCAAGTTCCACGCTGCATGCACGATTCTGCCTCAAAAGCTGCCAGCTGTCGAAAAGCTCGCCGGAGTGTCCCGTCCCCATTTTTGAAAATTCATTTTGAAGCCAGCGCGTAAGGACCGCCTGGCGTCCAGGAACGTTAAATGTCTCGCCAGACGCATCGGAAAGCGTTCTCCCGCCAAGCTCGACATTTTCCCATCGAAGCTGCAGCGTTTGTTCCGCTTCACGAAGTACCGCGCTCCCCTCCTCCTGACGATCCAGAGCAAAACAGGAGGCCGCAAGACACAGCGAAAGCCCCGGCTCAAAACGTCTGCGCATCTCCGGGACCTGATACAGTTTCAGAAAAACGTTCCGTGCCGAAGCGGCCTGATGCAGATCCAAAAGATAGAGCCCCCAAAGAAACGCAGCATCGGAACCCGCCTGCGTAAAAAAGTAACGATGCGCCACTTCCGAGATCAGTTCAGGACGTCCCTGTGTCACGCCGTCCTCAAGCAAAAGACGCGCAGTCACACCAAATTCCATCTCATAAAGTTCGCGTCCTTCAGGGGGAAAAGTACTTAAAAGACTTTCCGCTTCCTGCTTCAGACTCCGAAAGAGTTGACCCAAAGCAGTCCCCTGCCCCGAAACACCGTCCAATTCCGAAACACCGTCCAATTCCGAAACACCGTCCAATTCCGAAACACCGTCCGATTCCGAAACAGAACGATCCGTCTGATCTTCGGAACTCTCCTGTGCGGGATTCGCGTCAAGCAGGAAAAAATAGTCTTCCTGGTTCGCAAGGATCTCGTCGATTTTACGGACAGACTCTGCATAACGCCCCATTTTTGCGAATTGCCGAGCATCAGCCATTGCACGGCGAAGTTCCCTTGGCGGCTTCGGAAAAACCAGATCCGACGCAGATCTTCTGCCGTCTTCACCTTCACCGTCTTCACCCTCTTCACCTTCCGAGTCCACACGCTCCTCATCCTCACGCTCTGTACCGTCACTCAAGTCGCGGTCCACAGGATCTTCGGCCTCAGGCGTCCCCTTGCCGTTCCCCACCGGTACCTCATCAGCCCAAACGGAAACAGAAAACTGCAGCAGATCCAGAGAAAGTGCGAACTGAGTCTCTTTGGAGTCTGGATCCTTCTCCGCAGACACAGAACTCAATATTTCCAGTTCCCCGATACAAACGAAGAAAAAAAAGCCCAAAAGTCCCCAGACGGCCGTCATCTGCGCCCGATGCAGGAAAGTAACCAAAATGTGCGTTCTGTTCATGGAAAACCCCAAAACGTCTAAATTGAAGACCAAGGAAGGAATTCTGGATCCGACCTAACGGATTCCTATCATAGCAGATTTTCGCATTGGAATCAAGTATCCAAACCCCAAATAAGGCATACATTTTGCAAAATGACAAAAAATTTTTAAATTTTCCAAGAAGAATCATGAAAATAGACGGAAGAAACTTGACAGAAATCCAGAAATCCATAAAATAATATAAAGAAGAACCGTTTATTTTGAATCATTTCCTTTGAACATCCGCGGCCTCCCATTCATTCGTACTTGCGAAAGGCACAGGCATGGAAGCTCTATAGGAAACCCGAACTTTCCCCTAACCAGCGAACGAGGAACTACCCAATGTTCGAAAAACTCCTTCACGACGCAGAATCTGCTTTTCAGAAACATTTTGGACGTGCACCGAAATGGACCGTGACGGCTCCCGGCCGCGTCAATATTATTGGCGAGCACACTGACTACAATGACGGCTTCGTCTTCCCGATGGCGATCGAACGCAATGTCGTCATTCTCGCAGCTCCGGCACTCCCCGAAGATAAGATCCCGGCCGGCTGTGCGAAGATCATCTCGACAGCCAAACGCAATCCTGCAGTCGTAAAGCTCTCCGGTGAGATCACCCCCGGTCCGCGTGTTGACTGGTTCGAGTACGTCCAAGGCGTCATCGCCGGATATCTGGCCGAAACGCCGTCGGTCCAGGCAGACTCTTTCGTCGCGGTGATCCACGCAAACGTTCCTCTGGGAGCGGCGCTCTCCAGTTCCGCGGCTCTCGAAGTTGCCGTCGCAACGCTCATCGAAACGATCACCGGCGCCAGCGTCGATCCGGTCCGCAAGGCGCTCATCTGTCAGAAAGCCGAGCATGAATTCGCCAAAATGCCGTGCGGGATCATGGACCAGTTCATCTCTGCGATGGGTGCGAAAGACCACATCATGCTGCTGGACTGCCGCGACTACTCGACGAAACTCGTCCCTTTCACGACGCCGGATCTGAGTATCCTCATCATCAACAGCCGGGTGAAGCATCAGCTCTCCGGAAGTGAGTATCCGGAACGCCGTGCCGCGTGCCACGATTCAGCGAAGATCCTGGGAGTTGATTCTCTGCGCGATCTGAGTATGGACCAGCTCCTTGCCGGAAAAGACCAGCTGACCGACGTGCAATTCCGACGCTGCCGTCACGTCGTGGGAGAGATCCAGCGTACCACGGATGCAGTCAAGGCGATCGAAGCCGGCGATTATGAACGAATGGGCCAGCTCATGTACGAGAGCCACGAATCTCTGCGCGACGACTTTGAAGTCAGCTGCCGGGAACTCGACATTCTGGTCGAAGCGGCACGAAAAGTTGGGATCGAAGGCGGCGTTTACGGTTCCCGAATGACGGGAGGCGGATTTGGAGGATGCACCGTTTCGCTCATTCAAACGGAGAAAGTAGACTCCATCATTGCAGCGATCCGTGCCGAATACAAAGCGGCGACTGGAATCGACGCAGACCTGTTCGTCACTCGTCCCGCAGCGGGAGCGCGTCAGCTTTAAGTTTCTGAAATCAGGCAAGCTGGAAAGGACCTCCAGCCATCCCTTTCCAGCTTGCCTGCTTCCTCCGCATCTCCGGAATTCGGACAGTCTCGCGGATCTCATTCAAAGCCGTCAGGCTGGCCTCCCCATCCCTCCCCATCCCTCCCCATTCATCCCCATTTCCCACCTAAACCAAGGAGACGCACATGAAAAAAACTGCCATTTTCGCCATCCTCTGCACGGCATTCCTGACCGTCTCGCAGGCGTTCGGCACGGTCTATTTCGTTTCTCTTTCCGGGAATGACGAAAATGACGGCAAAAGCGAAAAAACACCATGGGCATCGATCTCTCGTGTCAATTCTGCAGAAGAGATCCAGCCCGGCGACGAGATCCTCTGGCAGCGCGGCGGGATCTGGCGCGGAGTGCTTCTCCCGCATTCCGGCGAGCCGGGAAAACCGGTCCGCTATGGAGCTTACGGTGACCCGCAGAAAGCCAAGCCGACATTTTACGGTTCCGTAGATGCGTCAACAGAATCGAGCTGGACGGAAGAGGCTCCCAACATCTGGGCAACGCACGAAATGGAAACGGAGATCCTCGGAGATGTCCCCGCCAATTTTGACCAGCAGTGGAGCATTTACCGTGAACCGGAGATTCGCTGCCCCATGGTCTCCACATTCGAGAACGGAGTGCGGAAACTCACGTTCGACTGTGCGTACGGCGGCAAGACGCGCAATCAGATCCAAGTCTGGGGACCGGAACTTAAAGAAGAAGATCTTCCGAAAACAATGCTTCTGAAACTCCGTGTCCGCGCGAACTGTGAAATGACGCTCAGCGGTCCGGCCATCTCTCTCCAAAAAGCTCCATGGACCACAAAAGCCGTCAGCCCCGCACTGAAAGTCGGGACGGAATGGCAAACGGTGGAACTGCTGATGGACGTCAACGATACGAAACTGCCGCAAGAAGGAGACTACCGATTCGTCTGGCACTGGAGCATCGGCGGAATGCCGGAAAATTCCCGATTGGAAACAGAATTTCTCAGCCTGAAAGAGGTCCGGGTCGATCGGTCGCTCTTTCTGCCGGTCGACGTCGGAAACATCATTTTCGATCATGGAAATTTCAAGAAATACCATCGCTGCGGCATCAAAAAATGGAAGTTGGAAGACCTGAAAACTCCGGGCGACTACTTCTACGACCCGGAAAAATGCCGCGTATTCCTCTACTGGGACGAAAATCCCGCCAAAACCTGCGAAAGTATTGAGCTCGCAGTTCGAACCACCGTCATCAACCAGTCGAATGTCCACGACGTCATCTACGAAGACCTCGCGGTCGCGTACGGTGCAGCCCACGGTTTCGGAGGAATCAACACGGCGCGTCTGACCATCCGGAGATGCGATCTCTACTACATCGGCGGCGGACACCAATTCACCCACGAAAACGGAATGCCTGTCCGTTTCGGAAACGCGATCGAATTCTGGAATTCTGCCGAGGACTGCCTCGTTGAAAAATGCTGGATCCGGGAAGTCTACGATGCAGCACTGACGAACCAGGGAAAAGGAACGGAAACGGCTCCATCGAATCAGGTGCGGATCACATACCGTGAAAATCTGATCGAAAATTCCGAGTACTCCTTCGAGTACTGGAACCGCGGAGGAAAGACCGAGGACATTCTCTTCGAGAAAAACGTCTGCCGAAACGCTGGAGTCTGCTGGTCCCACACTCAGCGCCCTAATCCCAATGGCGCCCACCTGATGTTCTACCAGAACTCGGCAGAAACGAAAAACGTCGTCGTGCGGGACAATATTTTCCACGATTCCACGGAAGTCTGCCTCCGAATGGAAAACGACTGGCTGGCAGGTCTGAAACTTGAGAAAAACGACTACCGCCAGCACTCCGATGCGCCGGTGATCCGGTGGCTCGGAAAAAACTATTTCGACGCGGAAAACTTCGGCGAATGGCAGAAGATCAGCGGTCAGGACGCCGATTCGACGGTGAAACCGCGTCGCTGAAACGCACGAGCCAGCTCCACTCGCCAACATTCAAAAAAATTCCCCAAGGAGATCAATTCATGAAAAGAAAATCCTGTTTCCATTTGTCGGCACTCCTCATCGCCGCGGGAATGCTTTCGTTTTCCTGCGCTCCCGTTCCCGCTCCTGCTGCGGAAGGTGACCGCGGAGGTGACGACTTCACCCCGACGCTCGTCGGCCCGCTTTCCATGCCGTCTGTCGTGACGGGCGAACCGGCCAGATCGGTGGAAAGTTCCCCGGTAGAGACCAAAAATCCAGGCACGCTCTTCCATCCCCAGCGTCAGCCGACGAAAAATCTCTGGGCGGATTCCTGGCTTTTCATTCCAGTTCCGCTCCTTGACGCGAACGGAAAGATCCAGCCGGAAAACGACGCGACAGAAAACCTGACTGCCAAAGAACGGCTCGAAAAATTCATTCTCGTGGATGAATGGTACGGTGAAGCGCCGCCTACACTGGAAGGAAAGTACGTCCTGATCGATTTCTCGGCCTCGTGGTGTCCCGCATGTCGGCGCGAGATCGTAGAACTGAATCACTGGTTCGAGAAATTCGGCGAGGAACTCGTCATCATCTCCATCTACGAAACGGACCGCATCTCGATCGATAATCTGAGCGGCCAATTCAAAGGGAAAGACCTGAAATACTACGTCGGCATCGACTTAAAACGCAGGACCGCCAACGCGCTGGGTGTCTTCGGCATCCCGCACGCCGTTCTCGTGGAACCGCTCTACGGCGGCGTCATTTGGGAAGGAATGCCCAATCAGCCGGGTTACGAACTCACGGATGAGATCATTGAAAAAGTCCTCGCAGTCGGACGCAGACTGAACGCACAGAAATAAACGCCCGCCTGCGCAGTGGCAGTTCCTCAAAAAACGCAGAAAGAGGCGGAATGTGAGAGGAACGTGTCCAGACACAAAAATTCGCGAAAAACTCAAAAAAACGAAATGATTTTCAATTTGTTTCTGACCGCTTCGCAAGATCTGCGTCTTTTCGAGTTTTTCGCGTTAAATACACGCAGCATGGCACACGTTTTGCACTTACGCGCATTTCGCAGTCGTTTCTGCACCCACTTCTTCCGGATGGAGCTGACTTTCTTTCAAACTCCACTTCCTAGAGCGGTTCAGTACTTCCTCCATCGATGGGATCCCGCTCGTCGCATCCGCTTTCTGCACATTGCACGCCCCCACAGCCGCCGCAAAACGCAGCGTCTGTTTCGGCGGCCAGCAGTGAAGAAGCCCGGTCAGGAAGCCCGCGATCGTGCAGTCACCGCTTCCAGTCGTTCCGGCAACGGGGACCTCGTAGCATTGCGCCAATAGTTTCCGATCCGCCCACTGAAGTGCGACATTCTTCGGCATCTCAGCCGTGATCCGCTCCGGTTCCTTTACCGTCCGCAGATAGATCCCTTCATCCCCCAGCTTGATCCCAGCAACCTCCACTCCAAGATCTAGCAGGCGCTTTGCCAGCGCGTCGATCTCGGAAAACTCCAGCAAAGTCGCCGGATTGAGCGTTTCGCCAGACTTCACGACCGTACGGTGAAGGCGTCGGGAAACCTCTTCAAAACGCTCGCGGTCAAGCATGAAGAGAGTCTCCTCGAGACTCGGCAGGTAAATATCCACAAACGGAAGGACCGTGCGGAACCAATCTTCCCAGTCCAACTTTCCTTCCGGTCCATCCGGGTCCGGCATGGTGACGTCCAGAGAAATGAGCGTCCCTTTTTCCCGGATCTTCTCTAATTTTTTGGCAAACGCCTTCGGCTGCGTGTAAATCTCGCGCATGAGTGTCGGGTAGCCGAAATGCAGCAATCTCACCCCCTCAAAACGCTCCGGATCCAGATCCTCCGGCGAAAAAGTGTCGTTGGCGCCGGAACAGTGGAGGAAACACCGATCTTGGTGAGGCGGCGAGAACACGACGGTGTAGCTGCTCGTTTCCCCTTTTGCCTGGATCATTCCCGACTCAAAATCCAAATGTTCAAGTCCAGCCTCCTGAAGTGCGCAGAGTATCGTTTTCGCGAGAAGGTCATCCCCGATCTTCCCCATCAGCGTCGTATCCATCCCAAGCCGCGCAAGCGCAATACCCGTATTCGGCACAGCACCGCCAAGCGCGATCGATGCGGGACCGATCCGCAAAAGACGGCCTGGAATGATGAACGAATCCTCTTCTCCAGCCCCTTTCACTCCGCTAAGATCAGGGATGATGTCCAAGCAAATATGCCCAGCCGCTGCGACTCGCACTTTTTCCATTTCATGCCTCCTAGAATACAAAATCTTTCATGAATTCAGGTCATTCTCTCATCCTAGTATACTCGATTTCCATTTTTTATGCAAGATGTCTTCCAAAAAATCTGAACATCCGCAAGAAAATAGACTTTTTTTAAATTTTTTGAAAAATTCTGCTTCTCTCCACTTGCAGAAAATCCAAACTCGGTATAAAATATCATTTGAAAAATTTACGAAAGGAGCGATAAAATAAAATCGCCCCACTTGTTTCCGGAGCGGTATCCGTTTCCATCCCCCTTAAAATGAAATGGAAATTGGGAAGACTGGTACTCTGTCTTTCCAGATTTCGCGGTTCGATTTACCGCCATTTTCAAATCACTCAAACTCCCGGAGGTTTTATGGACTACCTATGGTGGCACGTGCCGATTTTGACGGCCCCAATGCTCATCGCGTTTATCGCGACCGTTCACGTTTTTATTTCCCACTATGCGGTGGGAGGCGGAATTTTCCTCGCTGCAGAGACTTCCTGGGCTCACAAAACGGAAAACCGCCAGTATCTCGATTACCTGAAGAGCCACGCCAAATTTTTTGTACTCCTGACGGTAGTCTTCGGCGCCATTACGGGAGTCGGCATCTGGTGGGTCATTGGGCTTGCTTCACCGTTGGCGACTGAAATGCTCATCCGGACTTTTGTCTTCGGCTGGGCTGCCGAGTGGGTCTTTTTCGTCGTGGAACTCACAGCAGCGTACCTTTTCCTGAGTCTCTGGGACCGCGTCACGCCGCGCGACCACTGCACGCTGGGCTGGCTTTACGCCGGGGCCTCCGTCGGTACGCTCATTCTCATCACCGGGATCACCGCCTTCATGCTCGACGCAGGCAAGTGGCCGGAAGCGACGCAGGCCGGCATGAACGGCAGCGCGTTTTGGCTTGGATTCTTCAACCCGCAGTTCCTGCCGCAGTGTGTCGCCCGGATCGGCGTCGCGCTGACGATGGCGTCCACGTGGGTCCTTTTCCACGCCTCGATCTTCGTGAAGTCGGAGGAGCTGAAGTTTCTCGTCGTCCGCCGGACCGCACGCTACGCGGCCGCTGGCGTTCTGATCTCCGCGGCCGGGATCCTCTGGGCTGGAGTGATCCTCCCGGAAGCTGCAAAACTTTCCCTCATGCGCGCGGCGGCCCTGAACGTCATCTTCGGCGCGGGTACGATCGCCGCTGGTTTCCTTCTCTTCCAGCTTTTCATCCTCACGGCCCGCCCGCAGTGGCTCACGCCGGCAGCCGGTATCGCGGTCCTTTGTGCCGCCATGGGGATCCTAACCGCTGGAGAATTCATCCGCGAAGCCGTCCGCAAACCGTTCATCCTCCCCGAGTGTATCTACGGCAACCAGGTCCACGTTTCCGAAGTCGAAATGCTCCGACAGAATGGCCTTCTTGAATCTGGAGTCTGGACGAAACCCTACGTCGCTGAGAAATTCCCGCATCTCGTAGACGCTCAAACCGGGAAACTGATCCTTGAGCAAGCGCGTCCGGAAGATGAAAAAGCCCTTGGCGAAGTCATTTTCATGCACCACTGCGGTGGATGCCATGCGCAGGAATTCGGATACAGCGGGCTGGGTTTTCTTTCCACCACCTCGGAAAAAGGCGAGATCGCGGAAATGCTTCCGCGTCTGAACAGTCAGATCTACTCCATGCCTCCGTGGTGCGGAAACGCCAAAGAAGCGGAACTGCTCGCCGTTTACCTTGAATCCATCGCCAAACCCCATCCATTCCTGAACCCCGAAATATTGACCCCCGAAACTCAGAAAGGAGCCGCCAATGCCGCCGATTGAAACCACTGCCCTCCAGCCCCTTGCGGCTCCCCTCTGGTTCATCATTTTTTTCCGGATCCTCGGATTCGTGCTTCACGCACTTCTGATGAACCTTTGGCTCGTCGGGATCCCGCTTGCGCTTCTTCTGAATCGCAGCCGAAACCGAAACGCCCGCCGCTGGTCCAGCCGACTGCTTCGCCAAATGCCGGTCTTCATCGCCTTTGGGATCAACTTCGGCATCGTGCCGCTCCTTTTCATCCAGTACCTTTACGGTCGGACGTTCTATTCTGCGACGATCCTCATGGCTTGGCACTGGCTCGCGATCATCGCGCTTTTGCTTCCGGCATACTATGGGATCTACCATTACGCGTTCGCTCTGAAAAAGGATCCAGACACGATTCCCGGATACACGCGGGCCGCAGGCTGGATCGCGTCCATTTTTTTCATCATCATCGGTTTCGTTTTCGTGAATGCACTCACACTCACGGCAGAACCCGAAATGTGGAAGAGTCTCTGGCTCGCACATAATTCGGCAGGAGCTTCCGTCGGGACGGGTTCCGCAGTCTTGAATCCGGAAATCTGGCCGCGTCTGGGAATGATGATCTCGCTAGCGTTCGGTACACTGGCAGCCTGGACGCTTTGCGACCGCAGTATTTCCTCCTCGAAAGAGGAAAGTGACGCCGTACCTGAAACCGACTACCACACTTGGTCAGCGCACTGTGCACGGATCCTTGGCGGTGTCGGCATGGCGGGTTTCATCGTCTGTGCACTTACGTTCACCTCACAGCTGGCTCAAGGTTCAAGTCTCGACGCACCGCTTCCCGCACTGACCAACGTTTGGCTTGCAGGACCAGTCCTGACTTTCTTGGCACTCCTTTTCTTGGCAGGCCGTAATGGCAAATTTGCGGCATTTCTGACGCTTCTCATCCAGATCGTGTCGCTCTCCGTATTCGCGTGCGTCCGTCTCTGGATCCAGAGCCTCCAGCTGGAAAGTCATCTCCCGCTGAGTCAGTTCACAGTCAAGACGGACCTCGGCCCGATGTGCCTTTTCCTTGGTACGTTCGTCTTCGGCGTGCTTCTTCTGAGCTGGATGCTCGCGATCGTGGTCCGAAATCTGCGTAAAAGCGAAACGGCATAAATTTCGCGTCTTGCACTGACGCACGAAACGCCCAGCTTCTCCGTTTACCGGCAGAACTGGGCGTTCTTTTTACGTTGAGTGAAGATTCAGGAATTTCTTTTTTTCCGACCCTCGCCGGCTCCAATGGATGCTATAAGAAACCCGAGTGCCAGAAGCCAAAGAAGCGAGATCGTTAGATTGGAAGGATCTTCCGTTTCGGAAGCACTCAAAAATGTCTCATGTGCAAAAAACTCCCAATCCTCCGGGATTTCCGCCGGTGCAAGCGTCTGATTAAGACGGAAGGATTCTGACTGGGGACAGTTTGAAGCTGCCTGCGGCGGGAATGGGCACGGTGCAGAAAGTAGAAAATGGAGCGTCCGTTCCACGAGCGGGAGCCAGACTGGAAGGAGCGGCAACGAACTTCCGGAAGGATCTGCCGCGACGGCACAGACCGCACTCCGCGCGTATGGCAATTCCCGCACCATCAAAAATGGAGATCCATCCGTGAATTCCAAAGGCACTGCGATCTGCGCTCCGCTCACCGAAACGAGCGGCGTCCGGCGTGAGATCGGGATCTCCTCCAGCCCGGCATTGGGATTTTCGCGAAAGATCTCCGAGACTTCATGCTCTGAGGCTGGAACATTTAACCGCAGAGCCTCACTCGCCGGCAGACGCTGCTCTTTTCCGGATGCCAATGCCGGCAAAATGGCGATCAGAGGCTGAAAGGACTCCTCCGAAACTCCTGGTCCGCAAAAAAACCAGAAAGCCGTCCCATTTTGCGCTGCACGAATCAAAGACTCTGTTTC
The DNA here is from genome assembly GCA_015062085.1 of Planctomycetaceae bacterium. Next base: position 24,449 of record SUVI01000009.1, on the reverse strand, counting down.
CTCCGGACTAAAGAGCGAAAGTCCGCAAAGAAAAACGGCATCGTATGCACCAGGATCCAGCATGCTGAAGTCAGGATCTTTTCGGCAGTCGATCCGATATGATGGTTCCGAAGGATCAGAGTACCGCGCGTCAAAAATGCTCTCCAATGCGCTTTTCAGATAAATGGAACCGACAGTCCGTTCTGCTTCTGCACCAGCCTCCCAAGCCTCGGCGATCAGAAAATTCGCGCGGTCTTTCACTCGAACGGGTAAACGCCGGGAATCATCTGCCGAAAAAAGATCCGTCAGAGGCCGTTCGTCGGAAACTGCGTTTTTCAGGACCGTCTCGACCAAAAAATCGCCAGTCTCCGGAAACTCGACCTCAAATTCAAGCTCCGCAGCCGAATCCGGCGGAAGCGTCAGCCATTTCTCAGTCCGAACGGACTTTTCCAGCCCCTGCTCCCCCACAGACCAAAGCGTCAGTTCGACACAAACAGAAACTTTTTTCGAAATACCCTCACTCCGGACCTCGATCATGATGGGCGTCTTTCGCTTTTTCAGGATCGGCATTTCTTTCACTGAAAGTGTCTGGAGAGCAAGATTAGCGGCATTCTCTCCCACAGAAACCATTTGCAGCTGGGCATCCGGAACCAATTGCTCGACGCCATTCAAAAAATCACGGAGCACGGACGCCTCATCCGTGAAATCCGAAAAGACCGTAACTCCCGCGCAAGTCCCCGTACTTCTCCGAAACAGCTCCTTCAAATTTTGCAGAGTCCCCTTCCAATCTGCCGTCCCCTTTTCCCCGTAGATCTGCCCCAAAACTGCCGAAGGATCTGCATTCCACAGCTCTTCGGACATAAACGCGGTCTCTTCAGGAATTTCCGCAAGCGCGACAGGAAGAACGTACACTTTGACTGGAGTTTTCTGATCCTCCAAAAATTCCATACGCTTCCGGCACGCACGAAGAGCTAGCTCCATGCGGGAGACTGTCGGCTCGGAGATTCCGGAACGTTCATCTTCCGCCAACGCCCGCATTGAAGCAGAACGATCCACGACAAAAACACAAAAATGTTCTGCGGAAAACGAAACAGACGGACTGTGGGCGATCCCGTTTCGGGCAATTCCCTTTTGCGGGAAACTCACAGTTTCACCATCGCTACTTCCAACGCTACTTCCATCGCTACAAGAAATGCTGGAAAAGCAGGCGAAAAATTCTTCTGGAAAAAAGATGGGAGACGCCAACGCCAAGACGAGACAAAAAATCGCCAAAGTCTGCGACAAAATTCGGAAAAACTCCCAAAATCGCGTTTTTCTCCGCACTTTTTCCTGAGCATTGTGCAGAAAACGAAACGCTCCCCACGGTACAACCGTTGGCTGACGTCGGAAAAAATAAAAAACGAGCAGCGGGATCAAACAGAGGATCAGCCACCCAAGCGCTGCCGGATCCTGCAAATTTCCCAATTCTGGCATTCCTCCCCCCAATTTCACGAAACTTCACACCAATTTCACGAAACTTCACACCAATTTCACGAAACTTCACACCAATTTCACGAAACTTCACACCAATTTCACGAAACTTCACTCCAATTTCACGAAACTTCACTCCGGAAATCCGCAGAAAGTTCATTTTCCGCATTACTTTACCGGAAAACTCTCCCAATGGCCCCGAATATTTTCCACGATCCCCGGATACGAAAACCGCGGTTCCGCACCTATGACGCACACTTTTTTCAAACAAAAAACCTGAAATTCCATGGAAAACGGAGGTCTCTCATGAAATTTCAGGCAAATGAGAAACGGTCAAGTTTCCTCAGACCGCCATTCAGCAGCGATCCATTTCACCGACTCTCTGACCGCCGTTCCTACTTCGTGTACGGCTGCGTCCAGGCACACGGCATCAGAAGTTCATATTTCTTGAACTTTTCATACTCGGACCCCGCGACCGTGATGCGTGCACGAACGTAAAGATCGTCCTGCTGGAGCGTATACTCACCCTCCAAACCATCGACCGTCTTCAGCACGACACCGATATTGTCCGGATAAGATCCGATCTTGCGCTTCGGTTTTTCCGTCTCAATGATCTCCGACTTGCGGTCAAACGTCTTCTTCGTGCCGATGAACTCGATCTTCACCCCTTCTCCGGAAACCGCATCGACCGAGACTTTCAGCGTACCGGTCTCCTTACAGAACTGAACGTCCTTGAGCGTCACGCCAGTCGAAACATAAAAATCTCCGCGAAGCATCGACTCAATGATCGCCCGCGTCGTAAGCTCTTCCGCACGCACCATATTCCAACCGAAGAACGGACCATCCTTGCAGACAGCATTCGGATAGATCGAATGGGCATCATCCGACCCGGTACCCCAAAGGAGCGGCTTCCGGTTTGCCGCACGGTAAGCATTCACGACGTCCCAGTACTTTTCCGGATCCCACGCTCCATCGACCGTCGGACCGCCGGAACGCGGATTGTTCGTCAGTTCCCAGAAAAGTACCCGATCCAGCTTCACAAGCACTTCCGGCGAAATATCATAGTACGGCCACTGCGGATGATTCAGAATGAAGAGGTACGGCTCATCATTATCCGCGTACTCCTTCTCACCCGCGATCATCGTCTCGTAAATCGTCTCTGCCGGATCAGCCTTTCGAATGTACGGGAACCAGCTCTTCACATTGATGAAATTCATGTGGACCTGCATTCCGTCCTGCGACGATCCAGTCTGTTCCCACCCCGGGATCAGAAGAAATTCCCCCGGTTCATTGAACTGTTCCTCAAGTTCAGCGAACGTCTTCAAACGCACATACGTATCGCCGTCCACCACCTTCATCTTTACCGAACCTTCGCCAAATTTGTCGATCGCCTGCTGGTAGTTCGCCTTCCGCATTTTCGCCCAGCCCTTTTCATCGATGACGCATTTCCATGTCGAAGTCTCTCCCTCAAACGCCGATTTGTCCGCCGGCTCCTTTGAAAAACCAAATCCCTTAAATTTCAGTTCCTCTGACTGGAAGCCATTGTGGTCCGACAGACAGAAAAAATCGTATCCGTTCTCTTTGTAGACCGCACAGACCGACTCCGGCATTCCGCCGCCGTCACTCCACTGGGAATGCGTGTGAAGCTGGCCCTTGTACCAGCGCGCAGTTCCGGAAGCAGCTCCAGGATCGATCCCGGAAGTTCCCTGTGCTTCCGAAGCACTCACAGACGCAGCTCCGCCCGCAAGCAGCGGCGCAGATCCTACGACAGCGGAAGTTTTCAAAAATTCGCGGCGTGAAAAAGATTTCATGGCGGGGTCCTTTCTTGAATAGCAGGAAAAAATAAAAAAATCGGCGGTCAGCCGGCAAAACCGCAGGAAATGTCCAGAACGCCATTTACCAGCGATCTTCGATACCGCACTCAAATTCTTACTGCACTCACACTCTCCTGCGTGAGACTGTTTTTATTTTAGTCGGTTTGCGTTTTTTTGTCAAGATTTCCAAAGAAAATTTTCCAAAAAGAAATCCCAAAAACTCGAAAGTTCTTGGGATCTTCCGCCTTTTTCACCGCTTTTCACACGATCAGCCTCAAAATGCACCTCCGGAAGACTCAAAACTGCAGATCTTCCTCCGTGCCGATCAGATCCATCATACGCCGCTCGATGATCAGTTCCTTACGTTCATTCCGCCCTTCGATCTGTGCACGAAGTTCCAGGATCCGTTCTTCAAGCAATTTCAACTCGTAAAGCCGACGCTCCTGCTTCACGACGAAATGCTCTCCCACGACCTTGCGCAATTCTTCACGGAGCACGTCTTTCTTTGAACTGTCTTTCTCATTTTTGATCTGCTGGACCAACGCGCGGCTCTGACGTTCCAAACGCAGTTCCTCTTCCACCAGCTTCTTGAATTCCGGGTGCGTCTTGAATGCTTCCTGCGGCGAACGAAGAAGATCCTGGCGGCTCAAATCGCTCTTGAATTTCGATTTTGCCAGTTTCTCCTGAAATTTACGTCCCTCCTTCTTTCCCCACTTCCGTTCCGGACGATCTCCGGCTTCCTTTTTATCCGGACGATCTCCGGCTTCCTTTTTATCCGGACGATCTCCGGCTTCCTTTTTATCCGGACGATCTCCGCCTTCCTTTTTATCCGGACGATCTCCGGCTTCCTTTTTATCCGAACGATCTCCGCCTTCCTTTTTCACGGAAGGATCTTTCCCCATATGTTCGCGATCCTTTCCGCGTTTTTCCGCTTTACGGGCATCCGACTTCTCACGCTTATGCGCCTGAAGTGCTTCCGGATGCACAGCGCCTTCCTCCGGATGTACCGCCATATTTTCCGGAACTCCTGCCGAAATTTCCGCAGTGACCGCGGCTTCCGACGCCTCCAGTACGCTCACCGACTCCGGTACACTCACCGACTCCGGTACACTCACCGACTCCGGCACGCTCACCGACTCCGCAGCATCCTCAACCGCAGGCATGTCCTGCGCATGGATCAGCTCCGCCGCTCCCGCCCCTGCCGTCAAAACGGCACACATCATCCAGATCCGTTTCATCAAAAATCTCCTTTAAAACCAATCCTCATCTTCCGTTTCTTCCGTTAATTCACGCAAGGAATTCCCAAGTATCGCGATCTCCCAATCCAATGGCGCTTCGCTCCGTCCGACCTGCTCGACCAGTTGGTCAAAATCTGCGAGTTCCCATTCCCCGGATTCCCAAGCAAACTCATCTGCTGCCTCAACAGACTCGCTATCCGGATCCAATGCGGGCTCGAACGCAGGTCCATCCCCCGAAGCAAACTCCGGATCCACATTGCGTTCCAAATCAGAAAACGTTTCCTGCGTTAGTTGGACTCCCGAGTTGTTTCTCACGTCCACTCTGTATCGGCTCCCGAGAAACACCGCCGTAAATGCCAAAACAGCAAGAGAAACGAACGCCCACGGCCGCCAGCTAGACCGTCGCCCCCCCTGGATCTTCGAGATCTCATGAACGCACTCGGGAAAAACCGTCTTCTCCTCTTTCGCCGAAGTACCGGCACTCCCACTCACCGGGCCTGCATAAACAGCCAAATGTGCCGCTGAAAGGATCTCGCCAAACTCTGCCCACACCGGATCCTCGGTGAGTTCAAGTTCCAGCTCCAGCTCCATTTCCCGTTCCGCCTCAGTCAACGAAACCGCATTTTCCTTCATGAATTCGTCCATCTCTCTTCAGACCTCCCGTCTCGACAGGTCCGCCCCGTCTTCAAAATTCTCTTTGAGTGCAGCCAGCCCGCGCCGCGCATGACTCAAAACCGTGTTCAGCGGCATCTCCAAGATCCGGGCGATCTCCGAAAAGGTGAGCTGACTGAAGTACCTCAAAGAAAGTACCTCCTGCTGCGCCCGACTCAATCGCGCCATAACTCGATGCATTCGAGCGATCTCCTCCGCAGTCTCCGCACTCTCTTCAGGTCCCGGTTCTCCCGCCTCACGCTCCCATGCAGACCACGCCTCCTCACCGCAAAGCACTTCATGCTTTCGGCGGTAGTGATCCTTTAAACTGCGCGACGCGATCTGAAAAAGAAACGCTTTCGACACTCCGCGTTCTTCATATCGCTCCCGGTACTCCCACGCTTTCATGAACGTCTCCTGCGTCAGATCATCCGCAAGATGCCGATCCTTCGTCAACGCGTACAGGTAGCCGTGGATGATTCGATGATGCCCCTCGAACCATCCCGCGCTAAAAAACTTAAAATGTCCCGCGTATTCTTCCATAGAATTAAAACGCGCACACACTCCCAATTATTGCAGAAAAAAACGGCAAACCCCATCGCGCTGCCGTTTTTTTCAAAAAATCCGTTTTCCGGACTCTGCCGTTTCAGGAATACACCTACTGAAGCATCCTCTTCAGAAGGATCACGTCCTCCGCATTGTGGTTCTTCCCGCGCTCAAATCCCACCGGGATCGACCTGTCGATCAGATAGAAGGCACGGTATCGACGCACCTCTCCCGTCTGCTCGCCCAATTCCACCGGACCATTTCCATCCGTCACGATGTTTCCGTTTCCATCCACTTCAAAGAACCCCATCGTCACCCAGACCGCAAAAACGTTGGAACGCGTCGTCGTCAGGTTCCCAAGCCGATACGCATCCTTCAAACGGAAGAATGGATGATTCTCTTCACTCGTCCCTGGATCCGCAGATACGGCCCCCGTCCCCTGGAAAAGTGAAAAGTCCCGCAAAACCGAACTCTCCGGCAACTGCGCGATCGAACGGAACGGCTTATTGTTCCGCGCATTCTGGAAATTCGTCCAAACAGAAGAAACCTCCGTCGCATTCAGATTCAGCAGCGCCGCAAGCACGTTCTGATCGTAGATCGTGTTTACGTTGATCCGCCCCGGCTCACGATACATACTGTAGTACGCAAACGGCAGAGAATCCGTCGTTCCGGCACCCGCATTTGGCATATTCGCACGGTTCAGCACCATCGGAGTGACTGTCTGCGGTGAAGGAACACGCACACAGCCAAGGATCTTCCGATTGTTCCCGTCAAAATCCGGAAGGTATCCGTAACGCTTCAGGCCGGCATCACCATCCGTTTCGCCAAATTCTACCTTGCGCAGAAGTTCCGAACTGCGGCAGAACGTCACGTTCATCAGCTCAAGCGGACTGACCGGCGGGCGATTCACCCACCCAAGCCACGGGACCGACTCGCTCATCGTCACACCCGCTCCAAAATTCTGATCGATCCGCTTCGAGTATCCGCCTCCGCCGGAATTTCCATTCCCGCTCGCCGTCTTGTCGTGCGTCTGTTTCCAAATATTATGCGCACCGGATTCTGAAACTGTTTTGCCGCGTTTGTGCGTCACGATCTCGCCGGAAGTCAGCGTCCCCTGAAATTCGCTGTCACGCTTACTCGTACGCGCGTTGATGATCTCCAGATCTACCGAGATCGTGTCGATCGTCACGTACGGATTCGTACTGGCATCGTGATCCCGATTCGGATTCGCAAGGCGCTGAAGATGAACGACCCGCCCTTCCTGAGGCCGCAGACCGCGGTCATTGTCCAGCGGTTTGTCCAGCGGTTTGTCCAGCTGAAGCGTCGTTCTGTTGAAATTCGGGTAATTCGTATTCCGGTCTTCCGTGAGACTCATACGCGCATCGCCGTCATCCGCGATCTCCAGCATATGCTGACCGGTATAGTCAACTCCGTCGACCTTCCTCGACGTCATGTCGATCGTACGCAGCTGATCTGCCGCCATGACCTCCGAGACTGCCGTCTCGCCAGGATCCGTAAAACTCAAAACTGTCGTACCTTCCGGACCGATCAAGACGTACTCACCGCCGGCAAGCGAAACAGAACTCCCGCTTTTAGCCGCATGATTCGCAGCCGAACCTTCCGTAGCAGAAACTCCCGGCGCAAAGTTGATCACTCTCTCGATCTTTGCTGAATTCCACTCCGGATCCGTTTCATCCCGAGCATCAGAATCCTCACCAATAGACCCATCCATGACCACGAGACGCCATACAGAGGAATTACCGATCTGTTTCGTCAGGTCAACGTTCTGCGTGCCGTTCGTGTAAAGGTCATCCGAAATCGTCGGAAATCTGTCGCTGCCTTTCCACGGATTGAAAATTTCCACGAAAAGCGCCCCCTGCGGACGGACCAGCTGGTCGAAATCGCGTTTACCGTCCGGTCCGACACCATGATCGTTCAGCTCGCTCAATTTATTTTTCGCTTGCTCAAGATGCGTATCGCGCACTTCATTTTTCAAATTCGATCCGTTTTGTTTGTCATCTTCGTAAATGTCGGTATCCCGGTCATTCTTGCGTTTCCCGCTTTTACCGCCGACATATCCATTGGAATCGTCATCTCGAACGTCATATTCGCTGTTGATCGAATGGACCGCCATCGATTCCACCAGGAGAAGCTCCGGACGCTCACAGCCGTAGACCCAATTGCTTCCGTCATAGTTAAACGGCGTCATGACCGAGTCCGCATCCAGGAAATCCACCACGTTCACCGCCCACTGCGCATTGTTGCGCGCACGATTTTCGTCTCCCTCGCCCATGTTCGCATTGATGCTCGCACTCTGAAGGATCAGGTAAAGGCACTTCGCAAACTCCTCACGTTTCTTGAATCGGCCATTCCCTTGGATCGGGTCATTTACGTCATTAAACGTCGCAGCCCGCAAAAGGTCCAGCGGCCAGCCGGCAAGCACTTCACGCACTGAACTCAATTCCCCCGCGTGATCGCGCAGATTATTCACGACCTCATTCGGAATGACCGGGATGTCCCAGCTCTCCGTCGTCACGAGAGTACGTGCGTATGCCATCTGAGATGCACTCAGCGAACCATTGCCAACCAGATTCCTGCGCAAACGATTCGGCAAAAACGGCGAATCAAAATCAAACGGACGCAAAAGCGCTTCCAGCTCGCTCGGAGAGTACGGCATGTCCTTTTGCGCGGAGGGCCGGGAACCGGATGTCGAGTAGATCCCGGAAACGTGTCCCATACCAAGATCCAAATCGTACGGATTCGGCGAAAGCGCGGGGTTGGAGAGCTGTTGAAAACTCCCGACACTGGAGGTCCAAACCGGCTCCGCCCCCGTTCCGACCGAGAGTTTCAGAATGCCGCGAATATCATACGGCATACGCTGTACTTGACTTCCGGACAGTGTCCCTTCATCGAAGTTAACGTACCAGCCGCCTTTATCATTGCTTCCTGCCGTTCGATCCGGAGTCGGTGAAACTGAAGCGGAATCACGATCCGCTGTAAAACGTCCTTTGACCAGCCGATCCGAAACATTCCCGCCGCCAAAGACAGGATCCAGCACTTCCAGTCCAACTTCACCTGGACCGCGTCCCATGCCGAGAGATTTCCCAAGCCGAGGGATGCAGTCACCGTGCGCATTCACGTTCAGACGGCCGTCCATATCTTCTACGATGATCCCGAACAGAGGCTTAAAAAGTGTGCCGTTTTCCGACATAAAGTTCGGACTTCCGAGATCCAGCCAGTACGAATCATGGTATCCATCATTATCCGCGTCGGCCATTCCGTAATTTTTTGCTCCATTTCGAAAGGAAGTGTTTGCCGTGTCGATCCGGCCAGTCCCCGCGTTGCGGCGGGTCAGGAAGTAGTTGTTCTCATCCACGGCATCGTAGTCGCGAATGTCCTGAAACGGCATCTCGTTGATCATGAATTTCTTCGAATTCCTGTCGAAACCGCTTCCATCCGGAAACGGCAGACAGTAGCAGACATTCCCCTCATTTTTCAGAATGACCGTACTTTTACCGTACGTCCGGCTGTCAGGATCGACGCAGGTCAGTACGCGCCCCGCATATCTCGACGCATCCACACCAAGATTCACCTCGATCATGCCGTTGACCGCATTTTCATTCGAAACGCTCGCAGTGTCGATGGTTCTTGGCGAAGTAACTCCATACATATCTTCAAGAAGACTGTTTCCGTGGATCGGCGAGCTCGTGTTGTCCGTACCGCGAATGACCTGCATGACCGTTTCATGAAGCATCGCGTCCGGATCCACAGTCGCCCCCCCCATCTGACGGTTCTGCTCGGCCGCATCGCGAAGCTGTTCCGTCGTGAGCAGGAACGTGACGGCAGTCAAACTGACCATGGCGAGGAGCGCAAGAACTATCATCAAAACCATTCCGCGCCGACGTGTGGAAACTGCATTCTGAACCATGTTCGAAACCCTATCGTTAAATTTTACTCGTCTGTAAAACTTCCTGTTCTCTTCCCAATACTGGATCACTCGCTCTCACCGCCTCGCAGCTGCATCGGAACGATCTGCGTATACGCCCCGATCACACCGCCCGGCGTGAAGATCTGTCCGGAGCCGCCGCCGATCCACTGTGGCCCGCGAAGCGTCATGTGGATCGTGCCGCCGTCGGTGTACATGCTTGAAATTTGGTACCAATGCGCCTGCGATGCGCTGCTGCTGTTCGATGAATTCGTCAAATAAACGAACTCGCCCGTCCGAATGTCTTCCAGATATTCATCCGTCAGGGACGAAGCAGAGGCCTGAATGTACACATTCCCGAAATCATCCCGAATATTGCTCACGCTTGCCGAAATGTATTCCGTTCCTTTCGTACTTCGGCGGCAGGTCACCGCAGCAGAGACCTCACAGTAATTTGTCGAAATGCGGCGGATCGTGCCGACCCACGTATAATCGCCATTGAGCGAAATGTCGTACTGCGGCGGGTTGGATTCCAGATCGACTCCCGAATTGTTCTGGCGAATGTGGTCGGAACAGTTGAAGTCCTCACCGTTCATGTCATCCGCAGTCCGATTCTCTCTCCCGCGGATCTGCCCCGGCATCCAGTTGTAGTACACGATGTCTCCGTTGTTCTTGCCCCTCACCTGGTCCATCCAGTTCTGCGTCACCATCGTCTCCAGAGCCGCACGGCCGCAATTCGCCGCCATGTCGGCGCGGAAGGAGTTCAGCACGAGCTGTTCGCTAAGTGCGATCGCCCCCGCGATGCCGAAGATCCCGATCATGATGACCGAGGTTGAGACCAAGACCTCCAAAAGCGTGAAACCGCCTCTTCGTGAATTGATTCGCTGCATCAGTTGCCTCCTTTCAGGACCCGCTCACGCGCATTGTACCGGGCGTCCGTAACATTTTGGACCCGATTGCTGCTAGTTCCGGAAAACGCATTGTTCGCAGCAGTCGTGACCATTCCAGTCCGCGGATTCACCACGACCCAAAAAGCGTCAGGACTCTGCATGTTCGAGTGATTGTCTTCCGCAAGCGTCTTTTCGCCGTAGATCATCCGTTCCCAGCTCCCGACCAAAAGGTAGATCCGAGGATCTGTTTCTGTGTCCAGCTCCACTTTCGTACCGCTAATGTACAGGGCGGCACTGCCGTCCGGATTGAAAACGACACTCGGCGGAAATTTTCGAATATTTGTCCCGGAAACACCGTCCAGTACGCTGCTCAGCTGCTTCGTGCTGTAGCCGCTGTAGAAAAGATCCACGATGTACCCCTTCGGCAGCGTGTAGGCCGACTCGATCCCTAACGCTTTTGCAAACGCATTGTTTACCTCAGAAACCGGGAAATAATTCACCGTGCAGTACCGGTCCGTATCAGAACCAAATTGACTGAAATCGTAGTACAGATGCTCCTCGTCGATGGAGTCGTACCAAGCCTGATCATTGAGCGTGTTGCCCGACTGATTCGTCACGATAAAACGAGGACCAGCAAAATTGAGCTGCACAGAATCCCCGCGCTTAAGCGTCGGAAGATTGCCCGTATTGACCGTGATAGAACTGCCGCTGAGTGAGTACGTCGTCGTAACGCTCGGCGGAGCCGTGAGCTGCTCGACGGAAATGCACGCGTATTTGTATTCGTCATGGAACGGGATCAGCGCCACCCCGCACGGACGTCCAAGACGGATAGCACGCGCACGTGCCGACTCCAACGCAGACTGAACGCCGCGGGCACACTCTCTCCCCACCCGACTCTCCGCCACCGGAGCTAAAACTGGAACCGAAACGGCCATAATGACCATCATGATCCCAACGACCACCAGGATCTCAATGAGCGTCATCCCCCGGCGTGCAGACACGGAGACAGGCATACCGTGCGGGTTCGTTCTAATCTTATTCAAAATGGAACTTTTCATCGGCATCGGTCAGTTTCATTTAAAGGTTGTGGTTGGTGATGTTGTCATAGTACATCGCAGTCTCTTTTACGGAATCAGAAGACCCGCCCTCACCCGGCGAACCAGCATTCTGGACACCTGTCGGTTTGGAACTGTTCTGCGACATGATGATCCCGCGCGCCCGGTCCGGACCACAGGAATAGATGAGCGGGAAAACGGCATATGCACTCGAATCGACATGCGTAGGATCAAACGGATCTGCATCCACGCCATTCTGGATCTTCGAGATGGCCCCATGATTGTCGTCGCAGTGTCCTGCGGGCCAGCGAATGAAATAGATCGGCGTTCCCCAGCCATCCACGAACTCGTTCAGACCATTGCCGTCCGTGTCCGCGACCTCCATGCTCGTGAACGCGGAATCGGCTTCCGGCATCGACATGACGATCTGGTAAAGAAGCTCTGCAGACGGAAATTCCGATGTATTTTTACCGCTCTGCCGGGCAGCCGCCACAACACGGCGCGGTGAATAGTCAGAATGGACCTCGTCCCAGTGGTCCGGCATCTCATACCGCTGAAGCTGACGGAGATTGGAAAGACGCTGTTCCGGCGTCCGGCCCGGTACGCGGCGATACTGATACGACGCATATTTCTCCATCACAAAACGGTTCAGTTTGCGGATCGTTGCCCGCGTTCTCGTTTCACGCGCCATGTTGTCCGCCACGCGCATTCCGGCCGCACTGATCCCCAGAAGCGTGCCAAGGAGCGCTACGACTACCAACATCTCCATCAGCGTAAAAGCGGTACGTTTTGAGTTCATGCCATGTCCTTTCCAGTTAAACGGAAAACGAAACAGGATCCTAGTCCCCTAAGACTCAGTCAAGCAGATCCTTGACCGTCTTCTTGCCGAAGTTCACGATATTGTCTGCCGTGGCTGCCGAGATATTCCCTTCCGCCACTTCCACGTTCCCTTTCTGTCCCCAGTCGTCATCGAGACCGGCAGAAATGATCTGGTAGGATTCCGGATTGTAGTAATTATCGTTCTCGTCGCCGTACGCAACATACGTGTTGCCCGGATAGTATTTTTTATTTCCTGTCGCACCGCGCGCCTTCAGATAAATGTACGGCTCCGTGCATCCTTCGGGCAAATAGCGGTAGTTGCTCGAAACGCGGGCCGGGTCGAATTCAAAGAAACCGCGGGTCAAACTGCCGCCGTTTTTCAGACTTTCCGGACTGCTGCCGAAAGGATTGCGCGGATTCGCGTTGTGCATTCCAAGGAAAACATAAAGCGCGTTTTCAGGAGTGACCGTCGTATAGACTCCCGTGCTCGTCGCTTCCGGATAGCATTTCCGAATGTGTCTGGTGACAAGACTGGAATCCGTACCGTCCGGCGGATATTCGCCGCGTTCCGCCTTGTACGATTCCAGCGCCATGCTGAGCTGCTGGATCTCCGCACGGATAGCGGACTGCTTCACCGAACGCATGACTGCCGGCGCAACGCCCGCGACCATCGCTGCAAGAAGACCAATGATGATGACGACCGTGAGAAGCTCCACGAGCGTGAAACCCGAACGGCGGGTGTACTGTGACGTTTTCATATTTTCGATTCCTGGATCTGAATTTTGTCTGTTTCGTATCTCTGCGTCCCCGCAGAAGGTAATTATATTACGCTCATCCGCAAAATTTGGTTCAAACTTTTACGGATGAACGTCTTTTTCTTTCTTCCGAACTTCCCGGCATCAGCCGCCAGAAAGGTTCTGGATGAGGGAGATGAGCGGGAGGAACAGCGCGATGACGATGAAACCGACCATACCGCCCAAGCAGATGATGATGAGCGGTTCCATCAAACTCATGAGGCTGTCCGTCAGAACGGCGACTTCTTCGTCGAACACGTCCGCCACTTTGTAGAGCATCTTGTCCAGTTCACCGGTCTCCTCACCCACGTCGATCATGTTGATGACCATGTCGTCCAAGATCCTCTGTTTCATCTTCACCATGTACCACAGGATCCCGACCGGTCCGCAGATGAAGAACGCCCACCAGAAGACCGCCATGGGATGGAACGGCGGCAGGCAGTTTTGACGCATCGGAATGGCGATCGATTCCCCTTCCTTGATCGCGGCGAGTACCTTGTCGAATAGGTTCTCGAAAACCGCGTTCCCTGCCGTTTCACGCGTAATGGTGAACGCCTCGATGATCGGAACGCCCGACGCGACCAGTGTACCGAGCGTACGCATCGTACGGGCCACGATGTTCTTTTCGACCAGCTGACCAAAAATCGGCATCTTCAGCGTGAAGAGGTCCCAGCCGACTTTGCACGCCTTGAATTTGCACATCGTCTTCACGAACATCACGATACCGAACGGAATGCCGGGGATCGCCCACCAGTAGATCTTGATGCCGTCCGCCATCGCAATGAGAAGGCGCGTCATAGCAGGAAGCTCCGTTCCGAAGTCGTCGAAGATCTTCTGGAATGCCGGCACGATCATGATCATGATAAAGATCAAGATCAGAATGGCGAAACCGATGACGGCTACCGGGTAGGTCAGCGCACCTTTGATCTTGCGCTTGAGTGCTTCACTTCGTTCGCGGAAGTCCGCAAGACGCTGAAGAATAATCTCCAAAGCACCGCCCGCCTCGCCGGCCTTGATCATGTTCACGTAAAGCCGGTCAAACGCTTTCGGGGACTTCGCCATGGCTTCGGAAAGCGTCAGACCGCCTTCGATCTCGTCGCAGACGTCGATCAGACAGTTCTTCATCGCCCCCGGTTTGGACTGTTCCTGAAGGATCTTCAGACTGCGCAAGATCGGCAGACCGGCGTCCTGCAGAATGGAAAGCTGACGGGTAAAGGTCGTCAAGATTTTCGATTTGACCTTTCCCAAGGCAAATGACTTACCGCGGCGAGAACCGCTTTTCACGGCGGCAGCCTTACGGTCTTTTTTCACCGCGAGTTTCGTCACGAAGTAACCCATTTGCCGAATGGTAGCCTGTGCTTCTTCCTCGTTCAGCGCATCAATGACGTCCTTAATCTCCTTGCCGGAGGAGTCCATCGCTTCAAATTGATACGTAGGCATGGCGTTTTCCTTGTTTT
>SUVI01000009.1:0-9711 GCA_015062085.1 Planctomycetaceae bacterium | reverse complement strand
TAACCCATTTGCCGAATGGTAGCCTGTGCTTCTTCCTCGTTCAGCGCATCAATGACGTCCTTAATCTCCTTGCCGGAGGAGTCCATCGCTTCAAATTGATACGTAGGCATGGCGTTTTCCTTGTTTTTATCGAAATGTTTAAAAAATCGTGTTTATTCGGTTTCGTAAATTATTCGGCGACCGTTTCGCGAACGACTTCTTCCAGTGTCGTTTCTCCCGCGAAAACTTTCTTCATCCCCGACTTGCGCAGAGGCGTTAAACCTCCCTGAAGTGCCGCGTCACGCAGCTTTTCCGTCGAACAGCCCGTGTTGATCAGGTCGCGCAGACGGTCATTCAGGATCAGAAGCTCATGAAGACCCGTTCGCCCTTTCAGACCCGTATTGTTACAGACCGCGCAGCCGCGCCCGCGGTAGAACTTCTGCCCCATCACGTCGTCCGGCGTCATGTCCATGTCGGCGAGCAGGCCTGTGTTCGGCATCGTTTCCTCTTTGCACTCCGTGCAGATGCGGCGAACGAGACGCTGAGCCAGAACCGCTTCGAGCGTCGCCGTAATGAGGAACGGCTGGATCCCCATGTCGCGCAGACGGGTGATCGTGCTCGGCGCGTCGTTCGTGTGCAGCGTACTGAACACCATGTGCCCGGTCAGCGCAGCCTGAATCGCGATTTCCGCCGTCTCAAGGTCGCGGATCTCTCCGACCAGAATTCGGTCCGGATCCTGACGGAGGATCGAACGCAGACACTGCGCGAACGTGTTGCCGATGCTCGAATCGATCGGGATCTGCACGATGCCGTCAATGTCGTACTCGACCGGGTCTTCCGTCGTGATGAGCTTCTCCTCGATCGTGTTCATCTCCGAAAGCGCAGCGTACAGCGTCGTCGTCTTTCCGGAACCTGTAGGTCCCGTCACCAGAACGATACCGTTCGGACGGCGCATGATCGTGCGGAAGTTCCCAAGGATCTCTTGGTCCATCCCGATCTTGTCCAAATCCAGCATGACCACAGACCGGTCCAGAACTCGCATGACGACACTCTCGCCAAAGAGCGTCGGCAGTACGCTCACGCGCAGGTCGACCGGGTGTCCGCCGACGGAAAGTTCGATTCGTCCGTCCTGCGGCAAACGGCGCTCCGCGATGTCCAGGTTGGCCATGACTTTGATTCGCGTCGTAATGGCAAACGCAAGGTGACGCGGCGGCGGGACCAGTTCGTAAAGCTGGCCGTCGGCGCGAATGCGGATCTTGAACTCCGTTTCAAACGGCTCAAGGTGAATGTCCGACGCCCGGTCACGGATCGCCATGAGAATGACCATGTTCAGCAGCTTACGCACCGGCGCGGCATCCGCCATCGCTTCCAGACCAGTCAAGTCGATCGCGTTATTGTCGATGTCCGCCTGCTTCGCCAGATCGTTCAGACTTTCATCCGACTCCAGCTCCTCAAGCAGCTTCTCTACGCTCTCCGAACCTTCCGTATAGTATTTCTCAAGGAATTTGTTGACTTCGGCATCGGTAGCGACCTTCGGAATGATGGTGTAGCCAAGGAAGTTGCGCAATTCGTCGCAGACGTAAAGATTCTGCGGCTGACTCATCGCAATGGTCAACTCGTTGGTCGACGGATCCAAAGAAAGAGGGATCACTTTGTAGCTCTGCGCCATGTCCTCCGTCAAAAGGGAAATGACGTTCGCATCAAACGGATAGGTGCTCAGCACGACCATCTCCATCCCCAGCTGTTTGCCGAGTGCCTGCGCCAGCTGGTCATCATTGATCAGCCCCATTCCAATGGCGATCTGCCCAAGGAGTTCACCGGGACGGCGCGTTTTCTGCTCGCGCAAAAGGGTAAGCTGTTCCTCGGAAATGAACTTCAGATCGACAAGGACCTGCCCCAAACCACGTAATGCCATGAATCTTTAATCCTGTGAAAATGTGTGTTTTTTGAAATTCCCCAATTCCATTTCCGAAAACACGAAACCGCCCTGCCCCAACCGGTTCGGGACAGAGCGCATTTCGGCTCTCATTTTCATTCGTCTGCGACCAGCTTGCCCGCTTTGTATTCGGCAACGCGCTTCATGAGGTCGTCCGTACTGTTTGCTTTCCCAAGCGCATCTTCCAGCGTCACGATACCGTCGCGCCAGAGCTTGAAGAGATGGTCGTCAAGCAGCTGCATCCCGCGTTTCGCTCCGGTCTGAATGACGGAGGTGATTCGGAAGATCTTATTTTCGCGGATCAAGTTCGCCGTCGCAGAATCGACCACGAGCATTTCGTAAGCCGCGACTCGCCCGCCGCCGATCCTCGGAAGCAGCGTCTGACAGAGTACGCCGAGAATGGAAGTCGCCAGCTGCGTACGGATCTGATCCTGCTGCGTGTTCGGGAAAACGTCGATGATTCGGTTGATCGTACCGGCAGCAGAGCTCGTGTGCAGTGTCCCGAACACCACGTGACCGGTTTCCGCGGCCGTGATCGCGGTCTCGATCGTTTCAAGGTCTCGCATTTCTCCCACGAGGATGACGTCCGGGTCCTGACGCAATGCACGGCGAATAGCTTCTGCAAACGTTGGTACGTCGACGCCGATCTCGCGCTGGTTGATTGTACATTTGATGTTCGGATGGTAGAATTCGATCGGGTCTTCGATCGTAATGATGTGGTGGTCGACGTTTTCATTCAGCCACTTGATCATCGCGGCGAGCGTCGTAGTCTTTCCGGAACCGGTCGGCCCCGTCACGAGCAGAAGACCGCGCGGACGCTGGATCAGTTCACGGCAGATCGGCGGCGTGTTGAGCTGGTCCATCGAGAGCATTTTGCTCGGGATCTGACGCAAAACCATCGCCACGTTACCGCGCTGACGGAAAACGGAAACTCGGAAACGAGCTGCATCGCCGAATGAGAAACCGAAGTCCGTACTTCCCATTTCCTGCAGTTCCTGCTGACAGCGGGACGGCGTGATACTTTTCATCAGCGCGACCGTATCGTCTGGCGTCAGCTCGTTCGTTTCCAGACGGACCATTCGTCCATGGAGACGCACGACCGGCGGCTGGCCCGTCGTAATGTGCAAGTCGGAAACGCCCTGTTTCACCACAGTCTGCAAAAGTTTGTCGATGAGTACTGCCATAAAATATCTCTATCCTTTAAATGAAAAAGTGAAAATCTTCTTTTTTAGCTTCTAGCTTTTGGCTTTTAGCTTCTAGCTTCTAGCTTTTAGCTTTTAGCTTTTAGCTTTTGGCTTTTAGCTTCTAGCTTTTGGCTTTTAGCTTCTAGCTTTTGGCGTTTAGCTAATCGCTAACGGCTAACAGCTAACAGCTAACAGCTAACAGCTAACAGCTAACAGCTAACAGCTAACAGCTAACAGCTAACAGCTAACAGCTAACAGCTAACAGCTAATCGCTAATCGCTAATCGCTAACAGCTAACAGCTAATCGCTCAACCATCATCTTCGGACATTTTTGCAACGCGAAGTACTTCTTCCATCGTCGTGACCCCTTTTGCGACTTTGAGAAGTCCATCGACGTAAAGCGTCTTCATTCCTTCCGTGATGGCGGCCTGGCGGATCTGCGTCGTGGGAGCTTCCGCAAAGGTCAGCTCACGGATCTTGCTCGACATTTTCATCAGTTCGTAGATGCCGAGACGCCCTTTGTATCCCTTCATATTGCATGCCGTACAGCCGCGGCCATGCATGAAGTGCGCAGTCTCCAGTACGCCGGCAGGGAAACCGGCAGAATCGATGACCGACTGCGGAGGCTGGAACGGTTCACGGCATTTTTTGCAGATGGTTCGAACGAGACGCTGCGCCATGATCGCGATGACCGAACTGGCGATCAGATAGGACGGGACGCCCATGTCTGCGAGGCGCGTGACGGCGGACGGCGCGTCGTTCGTGTGCAGCGTACTGAAGACGAGGTGGCCGGTCAGCGACGCCTGGATCCCCATCTGGGCCGTTTCAAGGTCACGCATCTCACCGACCAGAATGATGTTCGGCGCCTGACGGAGCATGGAACGAATGACGCTCGCGAAGTCGAGACCGATCTGGTGTTTGATCTCGACCTGATTGATCCCTGCGAGGTAGTACTCCACCGGGTCCTCGGCCGTGATGATCTTTCGGTCCGGCGTGTTCAGGGCGTTGAGAGCCGCGTAAAGAGACGTCGTTTTTCCGGACCCTGTCGGCCCCGTCACGAGAATGATCCCGTTCGGACGGCGGATGAGCGTATTGAACGTCGTGAAGTCATCTTCCGCGAAACCAAGCTGACGCAGACCGATCTTAATGTTGTCTTTGTCGAGAATACGCATGACGACCGACTGTCCGTGGTTCGTCGGGATGATGCTCACGCGCAGGTCCAGCTCCTTTTCACCGACGGTGACCTTGATCCGTCCGTCCTGCGTTCTTCGGCGCTCCGCAATATCGAGCTTGGAAAGGATCTTGATTCGGGAAAGAAGCGCACCAAGCAAACGGCGCGGCGGACTGTCACGCTCCACAAGAACGCCGTCGATACGGTATCGGATACGGATCCGGTCCTCAAACGGCTCGATATGGATGTCGGAGGCTTTCAGCTGGACGGCCTCTGTGATGATGAGCTGCGCAAGACGCACGATCGGAGCGCTGGATTCATCAAGATCTCCGCCGTCATCGTCGGCTGCATAAATATCTGTATCAGAAAAGTCGATCTCGGTCGTTGGCGATGCAGCTGCATCCGCCGCCAAAGAGACAGCCTGCGCGATGCCTTCCTGACCATAGATCGCATTAAGCGTTTTCCGGATCGCTTCTGCCGGCGCAAGATTGATACTGACGCGGCGATTGAGCATGAACGTCAGCTTGTCGATCATATTGAAGTCTTCCGGCTCACTCGTCGCAATGGTCAATTCACCGTCGTCTGCGGCGATCGGAACGATATTGAATTCACGCGCCACATGTTCCGGGATCAGCGATATGACGTCCGCCGGAATGTTCAGAGTCTCGAGCTTCACAAACTGCGTGCCGTACTCCTGAGCCATGGCACGCATGACGTTATTCGCAGAAACGTAATCGAGCTGGACCAATGCGTCGCCAAGTTTGATCTTTCGCGCACTCGCGACAGTCTTGGCTTCCTCAAGCTGTTCTAGACTAATGACCTTGCATTTGACCAAGATCTCTGCAAAATTTCTTCTTTTTGCCATGAAGAACTTCCTTGGTTCTTTAAAAAACGGACTTTTAAACCGTCTGTGTACAGGCACAAGGCACACGATGCCCGTTTCTGCACAAAATTCCCACTTTAAAAGAATTTCCCAATGGTACTCTTCTTCCCCCAAACAAAAACGCAGACGGAACAGAGCCGCGTCTAGGAGACGCACCTCGTACCAACCGCCAATTAAGGAAAGAGGGACCGTCTGGCTGGCTTCAGGAGCGAGACCTCCATGATCTCTTCGCTGCCTATTCAGCACCCCGCAGGCATACCTTGTCCGAAACCTCTTTACACTTCATCATCCTATAGATTACCGCGAACTTGCCTTTTTGTCAAGTATGCTCTCTTGAAAAGATCCGTATTTTTTCAAAAAAATTCACTTTTCCCTATAAAATCTTCCCAAATTTCCCGATCCTCACAGCAACCGGCCGTTTTGATGGGAGACATCTGTCTGAGATTGGAGATCCAGGAAAGGAGGACGGGCGGTTTTTCATTCTTTTCCCCCCCAAGCCACAGATATGGTAAAAAATTCCCCGAACACGCCCCCACCCCTTGACTTTTGAGCCCTTTTTCTGTAAAATCAAAATTCAGCGCCTGTCTGACCGAAATTTTCAGAATTCCAAAGTCAAACAGGCCGCCTGTCGTTTTCATTTCATCCTTTCCACTTTCACCGCAACCTCCACCTTTCCATCCTTCCCACAGGAGATAAAAATGACTCAGCGTATTTTTTTGCTTGCAGTTTTCGTTTTCTTTGGTTCCCTGATGCCAAGTCTGCCGGCTTTGGCGCAGGAAACGCTCAAAAAACCCTCCGAGATGCCGAAGCCGCTTCTCGCTCCGGTCGTCGGACACCGCGGTTTCTCGTATGATTTTCCCGAAAACACAGCCCTCTCCTCTGCCGAATGTGCCAAAGTCGGCGCTCATGGCTGCGAATGCGACCTGATGGTCTCGAAAGACGGCAAGGTCGTTCTCTTCCACGACGGACGCACCAACCGAAAAGTACGCAACGCGGCAGGCGAACCGGTTTTCGGCAGGATCGCTGACTACGATTTTGAAACGCTGCGCACCTTCGACGTCGGAGTCTGGAAAGACGAGCAGTTCCGCGGCACGAAGATCACGACGCTCGATGAATATCTCGACGCACTCAAAGGAACGGATTGCCTCCCGGTCTTCGAGCTGAAGACATGCCCGCCCGATCCTGTCGTAAAAGCCGTTGAAGAACGCGGTCTGGAAAAATCGTGCATTTTCATCTCCGCATCACGTTTCGTTCGGGAACGCCACCCGGAGATCAGCACCGCGGTCCTCCTCGGCAAAGCGGAAAACGTGACGGATGCCGACCTTCCGAACTACCTCGAAGACCTCCTGACGCAAAACCTCACGAACGTCGTGGACATCCACCACTCGCGCATCACGCCGGAAATCGCGAAAGAACTCAAGGCACGCGGCATCTACATCATGGTCTGGACCGTCAACGACCCGGCCCGGATGGAAGAACTCTACCGAATGGGTGTGGACAGCATCACGACCGACCGGCCGGACAAAGCGCTGGAGATCTACACGAAGATCCAGAACGAAAAGTAAAGCAAAACGGTTTCCGCCGGAAAATTTCATGACCTGGGGGATCCGGGAGCCTCTGCAGCTTTCGCATTCCCCCTGTGTATGAAACGCCCCCCAAACGAAACAGAAAAGACATTCCACTCCCTGTCCTTCCACGAAAGGTTTTCCCATGAAAAAACGTCAGATCACCCTCCCCATTTTTGTTTTTCTCGCTTCCCTATTTGCATTTGCTTCGGTCTTTGCCAATGATGCCAGCGACTCCGAAGCTCCTTCCGAAAGTTCCGTCATCCGCCTGGGGATCATTGGCACGGACACATCCCACGTTCCTGCGTTTGTGAAACTATTTAACGATCCGAATGCGGAAGGAGACTACCAAAAACTCGAGATCACGGCCGCCGTCAAAGGAGGAATGCCGGACAACGAGTCGAGCTGGAGCCGGAAAGACCAGTACGCTCAAAACATCGAGCCGTTCGGCGTGAAATTTTACGCGACGATCGAGGAAATGCTTCCGCACGTGGACGGCGTGCTGATCGAGAGCGTCGACGGCCGTCCGCATCTGGAGTTCGCCCGCCCGGTCATCGCGGCAGGAAAACCGCTCTTCATCGACAAACCGATGGCCGGGAATCTCTGGGAAACGCTGGAGATCTTCCGGCTCGCCGAAGAGAAAAACGTTTCGCTCTTCTCCGCGTCGTCGCTCCGGTACAGCGCCTCGATCCAGGAGATCCGAAACGCCAGCCCGTACGGCGAGACCCACGGCATCGCAGCATGGAGTCCGTGCCATCTGAACGACTGCCATCCTGACTTCTACTGGTACGGGATCCACGGTGTCGAGACGCTCTTCACGATGATGGGAGGACCAGGCTGCGTGAGTGTTTCGCGTACCTCAACGCCCAACTATGACCTGGCTGTCGGCGTCTGGGAAGACGGAAGGATCGGGACCTTCCGCGGGATCCGCGCCGGGAAAGCGCCGTACGGCGCGATGGTCTTCGGAAGCAAAGGGGTAGAGCTCGCAGGGAAATACGACGGATACAAACCGCTCTGCGACCAGATCTGCACGTTCTTCCTTACCGGAAGATCGCCGATCGACCCGCAGGAAACGCTTGAGATCATGGCCTTCATGAGCGCTGCGGATGAAAGCAAAGCCCAAAACGGCGCACACGTGACGCTCCAGTCCGTCATCGACTCCGCGAAAACGCTGAACGTCCGGACTTTCCGCATCCAACTCGCCGCCAACGGAAGCCTGAAGCTCGACGGGACCGAAATTTCGCTCGCAGACCTGAACGCCCAACTGCGCATCCCCGACGCGCGGACCTACCATCGCGTCATTTTTGAAAACCTGGGTGCCGACGATGCTGCACGCGATGCAGTCCTCGAAAATCTCGGAGACGCAGTCCTCGTCCACTACATTTACCCTTAGAGTTTCGGGTTTCCCAACGATCCAGAATTTCTAAACGACTCAAACCTCAAAGAAAAACAGAAAAGGAGACTCCTCATGATGATCCGATCCGGAAAAAAAGACCTTCTCGCCTGGCGTGCCTGGTCCGACCGTGCAAGTATGGGACTGGCGGCCGCGGCATATACGGAAGGACTCATTCGCGCGCTGCTCGCAGAGAAAGAGGAACTGCGGATGATCTTCGCTGCGGCTCCGTCGCAGAATGAGGTCTTGGAAAACCTCGCCAAATCGCCGCACATTCCGTGGGAGCGGATCCATGCTTTCCACATGGATGAGTACGTCGGTCTGGATCCAGAAGCTCCGCAGGGATTCGGTAACTTCCTGCGCGACCGTCTTTTCGGCCTGGTACCGTTCAAGTCGGTAAACTACCTTCAGGATCCCGAAACGTACACGGAACTGCTCAATGCGGCTCCGATCGACATCTGCTGCATGGGGATCGGCGAAAATGGGCACATCGCGTTCAATGACCCGCCGGTCGCAGATTTTGAAGACCCCAAGACCGTCAAAGTCGTGGAACTGGATGCAGTCTGCCGTCAGCAGCAGGTCAACGACGGATGCTTCGCAGCCCTTTCGGACGTTCCGACGCACGCGATGACGCTGACGATCCCGACGCTTTTCGCCTGCTCGCACCTCGTCTGTACCGTCCCGGCCGCCACGAAACGCGACGCCGTCACGCGCCTTCTGACCGAAGAGACCATCTCGACCGCTCTTCCGGCCTCCATCCTTCGCCGTCATCCGTCTGCCGCGCTTTTCCTCGACGCAGACTCCATGCCAATGGAGTAGTTTGAAATCATGACCGATTTTGAATACGCGATTCACGACGGCCATATTGAGATCGTGAAATACACGGGCACCGTCTCCGAAGTCCTCATTCCTTCGACCATCGACGGACTGCCCGTGACGCACATTGGGGATTCCGCGTTTTGGTGCCGTAAGCACCTCACGTCCGTCACGATCCCTGAAAGCGTAACGCACATCGGCAAGAAAGCGTTCTACTGGTGTGAGAGCCTCACCTCCATCCAGCTCCCCGAAAACCTAACGCACCTCGGAGAGAGGGCGTTCTTTCTGTGCAAAAGCCCCCCCTCCGTCACGATTCCCGCCAGCGTGACGGACATCGGAGACGGTGCATTCAATTCCTGCAGGAACCTCACGACTGTGGAGATCCCCGAAAACGTAATGCACATTGGAGATTACGCTTTCAGCTGGTGCCATAACCTCACGATCGTCGGACGATCGGAAACTGCGGCGGAATGGTATGCGAACAAAGAAGGGATCCCCTTTCAGAAAACGGATCAGGCATGCCAGCTCCCTCCTTCGTAAGGGAAGTACCGAACACAGCGAGCCGGAGCAGCTGGACGGTCTCTTCGAAAACCTCAGCCATGAAGGAAAGACATTCTGAATGCAGTTTCTCCCTCAAACTTCTACGACAGCCTCCTCAATCCGGCCCCCCCATCCGAAACGCGTCTTCCAGCTGGTCCATCGCGCGGGCAAGCACAGAATGGGGGGCACCGATGTTCATGCGGAAGAATCCGGGACCGCCGGCTCCGAAAAGTACGCCGGGGTA
>SUVI01000178.1 GCA_015062085.1 Planctomycetaceae bacterium | reverse complement strand
AAGTTCCCGCGAGTCTCGAAAACCCGGTCACCGACCCGGCGCAGGTCAAGACTGGGCAGGACGGCGATTTCAGTTTCGTCGTCTGGTTCAAGTCGAACGGCCCGCAGAATGGCGATCCGGCTCTCGTGTCGAATAAAGACTGGCGTTCCGGCCGGAATCCCGGTCTGGTGCTTGCCGTTTTTGAGGAAAAGGGGAATGCTGCCGTCACGCTGAATCTTGGCGACGGCAAGGCCCGCGAAGACATTCGCCAGCTCTTCTACAATCACGGGGAATGGACGTTCTTCGGCGTCACCGCGGATCGTGACGGAAACGCAGTCCTTTACGTCGGGACGCAGAACGGCAGACTTCAGTTCATCTCGGACGACATTTCGACGCTCAAAACGCTCGCTTCAAGCATGAACTGGCATGTTGGAAATGACGGGACCGGTGCGTACAAATACCCGCTCAATGGCGAAACGCGCGGATTCCAGTACTGGCCGGCCGTGCTGACGGAAGACCAGATGAACGCGCTGTTCACGCAGGGACTCGCAAAATAGCGTCTTGAAACGTTCCGTTTTTTGAATTTCAAGGAGACTCGTGCGGTGCGGGTCTCCTTTCTTGATAGATCCCGCCGAAAAAGAGGTTTTTTCATGAGATCACGTTCCGGTATTGCGTCCATTCTGTTTTTTTTGTCGATCTTCATGCCGATGACGGCCTTCTGCGAGGAGGTGTGTGTCTCGTTTGCCCGCGGTGCGTGGGACGCGGAGGAGTGGCTGACGGTCCGAAGTCCGCGCTGGGAAGTCACGGGGGAGTGGGAACAGAACGATGACTGCATCTCGAACCGCATTCCACCCGGCATGACTCCGGAAGAGCAGCTCAGTTCGCCGGAGACGTACGTCAGTATGCTCTACAAAACGCCGTTTCAGCAGGATTCAGTATTCAGCACGCGATGCGCGTTCGATCATCGGATGGCGCCGCTGCTCGTTTTTTCCCGGGAACTCGTTCCGGTGCATCGTGAGCATCTGGAAGTCGTGCTTTTTGACCGGGGACTGAATCTCTGGCATCACTATTTCAAAGACGGCAACCCCTCCTGGAAGAAGCTGGGATTTCTGGAAACGCAGTTTTCTCCGGGAGTCGTATACGACCTGTCGGCCGAGATCTTCACGAACGAGGACGGGACGTTCCTCACGATGTCGTGCGATGGCAAGAGCCTCACGTGCCCCATCGACGGCGGCTGGCCGAACGTTTTTTACGCGGGGATCACCGCCTGTGAAGGCCGAAACCGATTCTACGATTTCCGCGCAAAACCTATTCCATCGCGTTAGAAGTTGAAGTTTTTTCCAGCCCCCCCTTGCTGGAAGGACAATTTTGTGATATAATGATCTTCACTATACTGCGCGACTTCAATTTATCTCTTTTGTTTTTTTCAGTGAAAGGAAAGTATCATGCCGAATCAAAATCAGGCAGGACATCGTTTTGGAACTCCTGTGAATGCAGATCCGTCGAGTATCCAGCAGCATTATAACGACACCTGCGCAGTTCGCTGCCAAGAAATCATTTTACGAGATTACGGGATCCACCTCTCCGAAGATCAGGCGGTTCAGCAGGCGATCGATCTTGGTCTCTACACTCCGGGCTACGGTACGCCTATGGACGATGTCGGGAAACTTTTGGAATCCAATGGGATCCCGGTCACACAGACGGATAATGCGAACATTTTCAATCTCGTAAACGAGTTAGGCCAGGGCCATCGAGTGATCGTTGGAGTCGATTCCGATGAACTTTGGGGATCGGCCGGCTGGCTGCATGATTTGGGCGAGTTGTTCGCGCCGTCGGGGGCGGATCATGCGCTCATCGTCTCGGAGATCGACACGAGCGACCCGAATAATATCAAGGTCATCCTCACGGATCCTGGAAGAGGAGATGGCGCTAAGGAATACACGCTGGAGGAATTTCAGGACGCGTGGAAAGATTCCAACTGCTTCATGGTTTCGACGAACTATCCGCCGCCGCAGAATATGGATCTGCCTGAAATGGCAAACTTCGATTACTCGCAGGGACATATCGACACTGCGTTCAACATGCCGTGGAACGATTTTTCCTATGCGTACGATAATTACCAGCTTTACAATTGGACCCCCGGGACTTCCACGTTCGATTCCTACTACGATCTGATGTCGCATGGATACACCAATTGGGGAATGTATGATTCCGTTTGGAACAGCTACGATCCGTATTCGCCGTATTCACCGTCATTTGATTCTCCAAACTGGCTGTCTGAGAACGCCATGGACCCGACGCTTGACACGTTCTCCTGCCCAGATCCTTTAGCGTCGCTTGGTACGCCGCAGGATCCCATGTTCGATCCCGGCATGGATCTTGGGATGGATCTTGGGATGGATACCAACACGGATCCCGGTTTTGACTCTGATTTTGGCAGCGACACTGATTTTGGCTTTGGTTTTGACTGCTGATTTGATTTTTAAGGAGGAATTTTTATGTTGCTTGCACTTGGCACAATGGCACTTGCCGGATTGGCATATTCGTCTGGAAGCACACTTTTGGGGGGCTGGCTTTCCAACAGAAGGCAGGTAAAAAATCAGCAGGATAATCAGCGTTTTCAGGGGGAACTCGCCGTAAAACAGCAGGAATTTCAGAAAGCCCAAACTGAAAAGAATTTTGTGCAGTCTGCAGAACTGCAGCGGGAGATCACAGAGTTAAAAGCAGCGCTGGACCGACAGATGCAGGAAGAGCGTTTCAATCAGAATATCGATATGTGGGAGAGATCCCATTTTATCGATCAGGTCTGGCCGCTCATCAACACGCCGCAGGGATATGTGGATTATCTGAAACAGATCGGCTGTCCCATGTCGGTCATCGTAACTGGAAAACTCGAGGATAAGTTATCCAATGTCCTCGCCTCCGCGTCCGGTTTCATCAACACACACTACGCGAACCAGAAGCAGATCTATTACTACAATCAGGGCTGGAAGGAGAATATGCGGACTCGCCAGGGAAACGCGCAGCGCGATGCCATCCATCAGGGGCTGAGCGGTCTGCCGACGCTCGTCGTTATGCCGGATATCGAGAATGGCGATTTTAAACTGGATGTCGCGTTCTGGGGATTTGGCGAATCCATACCTCAGACCGTTTCTGTCTTCAAGCGGAATTACCAGCAAATGGAAATGGAGGTCCTTCGCAATATCGCGCAGGAATGGAACGACCGACCGCTTCCGTCAACGTCAAATCCGAAGATCATGTCCATTAAGGCCAATATCGAAATAGCTAAGAAACAGGAAGAGTACCGCCGGATCCTTCGGGCAGAGAAAAAATACTCTGAAGAGCAGA
This sequence comes from Planctomycetaceae bacterium, assembly GCA_015062085.1. The sequence goes on along the minus strand of SUVI01000178.1, from coordinate 3,565 downwards.
TCGAGCAAATGTGTGATGAGATCTACGCGTCTGAATACAAAAAAACCGGATTGGAAGCCGATGTGGCCCGCGGGATCAGTCAGCTTGCCGGGGCGCCGATCGCGATCGCTTCCGGCCTGTATGCTGACGCGTTCCTGCTTGGGACTGGCAATGCGCCCAAATTGCCGACTCTGTTGAAAGAGTTTCCGATGTCGATCCAAAAAGACATGGAAAAACAGATCGGCATCTTTTATGTGGATCTGATCCAAAAGATCGACGTGCTGGATCGTCCCAAAGCCTGTGCGCTTATTGCCCAAGCCTATGCCCAATGCGGAGATACGAAGGTCGCGCAGCAGTTCCAAATGCTCGCTCTAAAGGACTTGCAGGGATATTACGGCAACCGTTCACGTCAGATCGCACGTCCGCACTGGGAGGCTGTCGAGATCATCCGAAAAGCTCCGCTTTGCAAAATGAGTGAGTTTCCATATCTCCTCCGAGACGCAAAAGCACCACAGTTCTTGTTAAGCGCCTCCCGCTAAGTCGTCAACGAGCGGCCCGGCAGGCTCTAACAGCAGTCCGTCGGGTCGCCCGCGCAGGCGTTGGATGGTTTTCATGGCGGAATCGCCTTTTTATTTCTTTTTTCGAGCTTTGCGTTTCGCGATATTCGCAAGAACTTGGTCGTACCACCGCGGGAATATACCGAGCAGCCGCACAAGCCAGGCGCGGACTGGTTTTCCATTCATGGACCAAAAGAAAGCGGCCGTCTTTGGCGAAAGGTGACGATCGGGAAGTACGAGATGCCGCCATTCATCTTTCCGAATGGAAGACGTCATCATCTGCCGGATCCCCTCTTCGAATTCCGTTCCACGAAACTGAAAATAGACTTTCCGAAACCAATAGTATTTCAATTTCGTCACGAGATCCATCACATCCAGACCTGCGCCGCATTTTTCAAAATCGTCTTTAAGTGCCGTAAAAAGCGGAATGTACTGGATCTTCTTCCGTTCCTCGCTAGGCCGATTGGAATATCCGACTCCGTAACGGTAAAAAATCAATTTTTCGTGCAGGATGTCGATCCTCCGAGCCAGCCAAGCGACCTTTCTGGAAAAATGCTCATCTTCAAAAAGATGTCCTTCAAGGAAACGGATCCGATTTTTACGAAGGAATTCCGTCAGATAAAGCCGATTCCAGACGACACAGTAACCAGCTTCCACGCACTCCATTTTTTCAAACAGTTCCGTACAGTGCTCGTGGGTGAGTCTGGCGAGTCTGCGAATAAATTTGGGGGAAGGCGGCTCAACGTGAAAGAGAAACTGAACGACTTCGCTTGCATTTTGTTCCGCGTAACGGTATGCTTTTTCGCACATTTCCAGATCTGCCCAGTCATCGGAATCGAGAAACGCGATATACTTTCCGCGCGCCAGTTCGATCCCTTTATTTCGTGCCGCGGACTGACCTGCGTTTGGCTGATGAATGACGACGAAGCGCTCATCGTGCGCAGCATACTCGTCGCAGATATTCCCCGAAGAGTCCGTCGAACCGTCATCGATACAAATGATCTCAAGCTCCTTCAGCGTCTGATCCCGAACCGAATCAAGACATGGTCGCAGATACTTTTCAGCATTAAAAACGGGGATAATGACCGAAACACGCGGATTCATTCAGGAACCTCTCCTTTACCGATCCACCTCTTGACACATTTCTTTATGCGGATCCGGTGTTTTCGGTAGATCTGGTAGTATCGATTTCTCCGAACTGATTTTCTTATCCTCTTCCACAAGGGCCCTTTTTCATACTCTCCCGCCCATGGCGTTTTGGAAAGAACTTTCAGAAAGATCTCCTGCTGGACGTTCATGTATGCAAAAGCGTCCGGTTTCGGCGTCCAGACAAAATGGATGATGCCGCGGCATTCCTTGATCGCCTCTCTTTTACTGAGATCGGGATGCTTCTCCTGCTCGAACGGATTGACCTGAATGTTCCAACACGCGGGCAATTCGAAACGTTCGTTCTTCAGAAAAACATTCAGTCCATCCTGATCGCCGAATTTGATCTTCTCGGAATTCGCGAGCGTCCAACTCAGAACGTCACGAAAAAGCGCACGTTCACGGATCTGCTTCAGATCAAGAAGGAGCATGCCGGCATTAAAATAGAAATCGATACCAAGCACTTCGGCTTCGCGAACTTCTTTGAAACACTCGCCGTAGTCCTCGACCACACCGGCAGCCTTTCCCGCAAGATCCGTCTTCCACAGTTCCGAAAGCGGCCGAGTCACGATCATATCACAGTCCAGATAAAGCAGCCGATCCAGGTCCGGGAGAAGCTCAGGAAGGAGAAGGCGCAGATATGTGGAAAGCCCAAGATAGGAACACTGCGGCAAGTCCTGAAGACGCTCCATCTCCGGTTTCAGAAAGATAAGTTCATGGTCACGGAGGGTCTGCAGCTTTACCAATCGCGCTTTATTCTCTTCCGAGATCCCGTTGTCGACCACATAAAAACAGAGACGTTCCTCTTTTTGGGCCGAAAGCAGGATCGAAGCGATACAGCAGCCGGCATACTTACAGTAATTATCGTCTGTCCCCAATGCAATATGGATCTTTTCGGAAACGCTCATAATATCATCTTTTCGGTTTGGCAAATCGAAACAGTTCCGCAAAACACACGCTCTCCATGTTTCACGGCCGCATTATATCAAATTTAAAAGTATACTCCGCAATGCCGTTCTGTCAAGACCTGAATCTTAAATTTGATACAAATATTTCAGTTCCGCCGGCAAAAGTGTCCGATTTTACCATTGAAAATACGGAAGAACGAAAAAACGCATCTCAAACATTCTGCGAACACTCTGCGAAATTCGCTCATTGCCTGCTTTTTCATGCTGGATGTCCGTGCATTTTCGCGTATCAGTATGTTTGGAATGGCCTTTAAATTCGGCAAATCCAACTCGATCTTTACAAAAAATCTGTAAAAATTTTAAAAAAAACACAAAAAAATGCTTGACAGAAGAGTAAGACAGATTAAAATAGAAGTGTTTTAGAATTTAAATATTGGGAAGAGATACTCATGAATAAAAATACATTCCTGCACAACACGCACAAGATCGCCCTTTCCGCACTGGCCGGAATGTGCCTCACTGGTTCCGTTTCCGCGGAAATGGTCGGTTTCTGGAACTACGATGCCGGGAATGCCGTCAACTCCGTCACGGGCACGGCAGATCTGAACATCGTGAACACGAAAGGCACGACCGGCGTTTCCTTCACGGACGGTGTTTACACTTCCGACGGCACGAGTTACCTTCGCGGCACCGGAACGAACTACACCATCGCCAACCTTCCGACCGGCGCGAGTGCGTACACGATCTCCTCTTATGTTCAGACGCCGACTATCGGCAATTGGGGCATCGTCGGCTGGGGAACGTACGGCAAAAACAACCAGTGCAATGCCTTCCGTACATTCAATGAGAAAGGAGCTGTCGCCTTACGTCACTACTGGTGGGCAAATGACCTTGACGCGCACTACAATGCAGATACCTGGACCGATACTCCATTCAGCGGCGAGTGGTACCATGCAGTCGCGACCTCAAACGGAA
>SUVI01000177.1 GCA_015062085.1 Planctomycetaceae bacterium | reverse complement strand
GAGGGAGTAAATGTTGCCCTCAAACGGCGGATTCCCGGCAAGGAGATGGTAAAGCGACGCGGCAAGAGAATATTGGTCCGCGCGTCCATCCTGCTTCTTTTCGCCCATAAACTGTTCCGGCGGCATGTAGTGCGGCGTGCCTTTGCTGGCCTGAGACGTCGGCATGGTCATCGTCATCGTCGCGTGAACGCGGGCCGCGATCCCGAAGTCGATCAGAGACGGGACCCGCTGACCGTCACGGATCGCAAACATGATGTTCTGCGGCTTCACGTCGCGGTGGATGATGTGCTGCGAATGCGCGTAGTCCAGCGCCTCCGCGATCGGACCGTAGATCGGAAGCAGCTCGGAAAGCGCGATGCCGTTGCGATTCTCCGGTTTCTGAAACCAGTCCCAAAGCGAACCGCCCTCGCAGTGGTCCATGACGAAAAAGAAACCGTACTCCGGGTCCTCGTTCATGCCGAAAAGCGGGCAGATGTGCGGGTGAAAGAGACGTGAGGTGAGGTCAAAGGTCTTCGCGAGATCGTCCATCGACTTTTTGTCGTCCTGGACCGGCATGGGAAGGAGTTTGCAGACGACGTTTCGTTTCCGTCCTCCGCCGAGCTCTTCCTCCGCGAGCCAGACCTGGCCCATTCCACCGCGTCCGAGAGAACGAATGAGAGTAAAATTCTGAAACTGTCCGATCTTCCGCCCCGGCTCAAGCGGTTTGGAGTAGCCGTCGATGCGGTGATCATTCGGATCGAAAGTCTCAATGGAATCAAATGTGTTCATGATCTTCTTTTCTGAAAAAATTTTAAAAAAACGTGTACTCCGTGCGGATCTGGAATTCAGACTACCCCTGCCGGTAAAATTCGACCGTTCTTCGAAGTCCTTCGGCCAAGTCTGTCCGCGGTTCGTAGCCGAGGAATTTCCGAGCGGCAGAAATGTCCGCCCGGCTCTCCAGAATGTCGCCGACGCGCGGGGGAAGGTGATTCGGCACGATCTCCGTTCCCAAGATCTCATTCAGCGTCGAAACGAGCGTCAGGAGGTCCGTCGATCTCCCGTTCGCGACGTTGAAGACCCGGCCCGAAACGTCTTCTGCAGGGGCTTCCGCGGCCAGAAGATTGGCGTCCACCACGTTTTCCACGTACGTGAAGTCGCGCGACTGTCGTCCGTCGCCGAAGATGTTCGGAGCCTCACCCCGGAGCATCGCGGTGATGAAGAGCGGAATGACGGCTGAATAGGGACTTTTGGGATCCTGGCGCGGACCAAAGACGTTAAAGTAGCGCAGGCGGACCGTCTCGAGACCGTACGTTTCCGCGAACGCCTGAAGATAGAGTTCCGCCGCGAGTTTGGAGGCTCCGTAGGGCGAGATCGGCGCGGGAAGGACCGACTCGTGGGTGGGGCAGACTTCGGTGTTGCCGTACGCGCTGCTCGACGCAGCATAGACCACCCGGCGAACTCCCGCCAGACGCGCAGCATCCAGAAGCTGGACCGTCCCCGTGACGCAGGCATCGTGCACGCGCATGGGATGCTCGACGCTCAAAGGGACGCTGGCCAGGGCGGCTTCATGAAAGATGACTTCCACACCATCGACAGCCTGACGGACGATCTCCGGATCGGTGAGGGACCCATCGAAAAGTTCGATCTCGAATGCCGCAAGATAGGGCGAAATGTTTCGTTCAAAGCCGGTCGAAAAATCGTCCAGAACGCGGATCGTGTCGGGAGTTTCTCCCCTTTCAAGCTGCTCTTCGCGCCGGGAAACGAGCCGATGTACGATGTGTGAACCAATGAATCCGGCTCCGCCGGTAACGAGATAGGTCGTCATTTTCTGTTCCTTTTTGTTCGGATCCTATATTTTAATGGAATTTCTTTTGAATGAATCGGCAGAAATCCTTTCCATTTTCAGAACGTTTCGAAATTTTCGCAAAAAACGAGAAATGAAACCCCAAAAGACGGAGAGAAGTTCACCTCTCTTCTCTCCATCTCCATTATCAAATACCTGGAAAGACTGAAATGCCCCCCTTACACTGCCCGAAACCGGATCCCTTTCTCCTTCGCATACAGCTCCGCCTCCGAACCAGCCTTCCCGTAGATCACCAAGTCTTCATGGCAACGGATGAACGCGGAATCTCCAATGCTCGTAACGCCGTGGGAGATCTTGTATTCGCAGGCGAAGTTTTTTGTGTAAATGGAAGGAGCTAAGAATTTTCCGTTGATGAAGGAATTTTCCGCAGGAGAAGAGCATACACAAAAAGGAAACAGACAAAATGATGCCCGCGCCCCGATCTTAATGGGCGGAGTTTTTCCAAAACGCGAAGGCTTTTTCGGCGATTTCCGGCCCGGTCGGACTTGAACGGCTCAGCTCAAAGTAGATGCCGTGCGAATACGAGACCGCGCGCAGCGCATCAAAGATCTCCGTGAAGTTCATCTCTCCTTCTCCAGGGAAAAGATGCACGTGCCTGCCGCGGACGGAATCCTCGAAATGGAGATTTACCAAACGTTCCGAATGACGGGCAATGCACTCCGGGATCGGCTCGAACTGGCAGAAAAGGTGCCCAACGTCGAGCGTCAGGCAGAGTGTGGGCGGCGCAAATTCGAGAAGCTGCTCAAATTGCCGGATCGTTGCGACGAACATTCCGGGTTCCGGCTCAAACGCGATTTGAACGTTCCGCTCTCCGGCATGCTCGGCAAGAATGCGCAATTCATCGCCAAGCCGTGAAAAAAGCGACTGTGAACTCGCATTTTCTACAGGATCCGCGGCTCCAGACCAAAGCGAGACGCAGGAACTTCCGAGCGCTTCCGCCAATTCGACCGCCCGAAAATAGTAAGCACGGCGAAGTCGGCGTTTTTCGGGATCCGGATCCAGTAAATTGGGAGCGTGCTTCCTCCGCGGATCCAGCAGGAAACGCGCTCCGGTCTCGATGACGCTTTCCCGCATCCCGGCCTCTTCAAGCCAGCCGCGGATCTGTTTCGGCTCGGTCCTCCAGAAGAATTCGTCTCCGCGACGCTCCAAAATATCGTGATCGAGCGTCACCGCGATCCCCGCGTAACCGATCTCCGCGAGAAGAAAAATAGAATCCCTCAGCGCATGATGCGCCAGTCCGTTCGTATTGAAACCGGGAAACATGACGAGCCTCCGAAAAAGGAATGGATGGCGGGAAAGGAAAACCGGACGCGCTCATTCGAGAGAACGTCCGGCATTCGTTAGGTAAACTTCTGAAAAAACGTTTCCGCTTAATTCAGATTCGGATCATTCAGAGCATCAAAGGAAGCCTCTTCAAGCTCTTTGCTTTCATCTTCGACCGACGGCGGCGTTCTTCCCAGCTCGCTGCCAAAGTTATCCGATCCTTCCTCAGAACTGCCTAGAGACGGATCGTCAAGTGCAGAGGGTTCCCGTGCCGGAACGTCCACACTTTCGCTCTCATTGGAAGCCTCCGCGTCACTGCCGTTCACTGCATTTTCCGCCTCTGCACCGCCATCAGCGTTTTCGCCGTCTGCGTTTTCGCCGTCAACGTTTTCACCGTCAGCATTTCCGTCGGCATTTTCACCTTCACCATCTGCATTTTCGTCGGTACCGTCAGCCGTTTCTTCGCCGACGTCAGCTTTCTTTTTTGGGGCGAAAAATTCTTTCGGCAGGAAAAGCAGGCACTCGCTTTCCCCTTTCTGAACGGCCGGGAGGTGGAGACGCAAAAATTCTACTTTTTCCAATTTCGGCGGATTGAAGACCAAAATGTCCGTAAACGATTCGCCCTGCCCGATCTGCATACTTGAGTCGGCCTGATCCGGAACCTGAATACGCTGGGTCTTGTACTGATTTTCCTTTTCGTCAAAAAGCTGGACCGCCGGCGTTCCTTTTGCACCCCAGCCGGGCACATCAAGGAGCCTTCCGCCCGCGTTCACATTTTCAACTTCGATCTTGATGAAACAGTACTTTCGGTCTTTTGACTTTGACTTCGAACTTGGATTCAGCTCTGCCAAGGTCGCAATTTCAATTTTCTTGACGAAGACTTTCAGACTTCCGAATGTGCACGACATCGGCTTTCCGTCCACCAACGGCGTTTTGTATCCGATCTCGGCCCACTCTTCAGGAAGCGTGCTTTTCGCTCCGTCATCGGCATTCCCTTCACCGTCAGCGTCTTCACCGTCGGCAGATTTTTTCGTTTTTTCACCCGAGGCCCCCTCGGAGTCCGCTTCACCGTCGGCATTTTCCGCGTCATCCGCGTCCGCACCGTTTGCCGATCCCAGCCCATCCGCATCACCTTCAGCATTTTCGACCGCAGCTGCGGCGGGATCACTTAGTTCATTTGCCGGTTTTTCAGATCTTCCGCACGAAACGATCAAAAGAATGATGCCAGCCAAGACGATGACGGTTCCCGTCGCAATGAGTCCGATGAGGAAATTCCGTTTCTGGATCTCTTTCTTCGTCAGCGGTTTTTTCTCTTCCGCAGCTCCATCTTCGCCGCTGTTCTGCGCCGCATTCGTCTGCGATCTCGCCCCCGCTTTTCCGGCGGTCTTACGTGCCGGAGCCGTCCGTTTTCCTCCTGCAGGGACAGAATGGACAGCAGAATCAAACCCAAAATCAAAGGTCTCCGTTTTTTCCGACTCTATTTTAGCGGCATTTCTGGCTTTCGCGCGCTTTGCGGCTGGAACAGCTTTCGGAGGCGCCGGAGCCATGGGAGGTACCGGAATGTCTGCGACAGAACGTCCCGTCGGAATGTCTGCACTTTTCCGGACGGCAGCCTTCCCTCCGGCGGCTGGGACGACGACTGCAGTCGGAATACCGTCTTTCGGCACATTTCCTTTCGGTACTACGACCGGGACCGGTCCATCTTCGTCATCCTCCGAAACCGGCTGGACCGGCACGGCAACACCCGTCGGAATTGTGCTTTTCTCTGGGAAAAGCCCCTTCACATTTCGAGCGATGGACCATTCCGTGTCCGTGTCGCGGCGCACCGGGTCGGTGGGAGCGATCCGCTTCTCTTCCGCAAGCTGTTTCAGCTGCTGCGCCGTGAAGGGCCCAATTTCCTGCCCCGCCATTTTGTAGTACCATTTTGCCATGCGATCAACCTTTTTCTGCGAATTAAATGCGACGTAAAACTGCATTTCGTGTGCCATTGCCGGACGATGTGCACCGGGAATGCCCACAAACGCCCCCGCACAAGCAGGCGTTCGCACTCGCGGTCATGCAAGATCACACCGAATCGATGAAGATCACACCGAATCGATGAAGATCACATAAACACGATCCTAGCACACTCTTCTTCTTACTATCATAGTCTGTTTTTCAGAAAATGAAAGTCCCCAACGGAAAAATTTTTAAATTTTCGCGAAAATTTTTCGTATTTTTGAGAAAATAAAATCGAAATTTCGGAAAATGAGGAGAATTTTAGAACATTTCCAACTTTTTTGCGATTTTTCCCTTCTTTTCATTCGGGAAAGGTTGAAATTTTCAGGATTTGAGTTAAAATGAACGAAACGGACCTTTTGAATAGGTTTGCTAAACTTGACCTCAAAAATTTTTGAAATTTCACCCCCTGCCTTTTGGAGGAATTTTATGTCACAGGATGAAAGCAAGGGCCTGCCGATGACGGCAAAATGGGACCCGGATAAACTGCAGAAAGAGATCGAATCCCTGAATGAACTGGACCGCAGTCCGTTCTTTACGAAAGTCGGCGGATACATTAAACGTTCCGGACCGGGCCTGCTTCAGAGTGCCATGACGCTGGGAGCCGGAAGTGCCGCGGCCAGCGTCGTCGCCGGTGCGTCCTTCGGATACAAACTGCTCTGGGTCCAGCCGCTCGCTATGTTTCTCGGAGTCTGCATGCTTGCCGCGCTGAGCAAAGTCGTCCTCACGAAGCAGGAAAAACCGTACCAGGCGTTCCGCCGTGAACTCGGTGCCTTCGGTCCACTGCTCGTTTTCCTCTGGGCTCTCGGTACGATCTCCGCGTCTGTCATCTGGCACTTCCCGCAGTACGGTCTCGCTTCCGGTGCGGTGAAAGACCTCGTCATGACCGCCACCGGTCAGACGGCTCTTCAGGATGGTGCTGCGAACTGCATTTCATGGTGCACCGGTCTGGCCATCCTCTTCATCAATATCGTGACGGTCTGGAGCTACGGCGGAAGCCGACTCGGCATCAAGATCTACGAAAACTTCCTTCGTCTGGTCATTTTCCTCGTCATCCTTTCCTTCGGCATCGTCGTCGTCTACAATTTCGGAAAGATCGACTGGCTCGCCATGGGCCGCGGATTCTGCGGTCTGGATTCCGTTGAGATCCTGAAAGATCCCAAAAACCTGATCCTCGTGCTCGGTATGCTCGGCGCGGCGGTCGGCATCAACATGACGTTCCTCTATCCGTACTCCCTCCTGGCGAAAGGCTGGGGACCGCACCACAGAACGCTCGCGAAATGGGACCTCGGAATGTCGATGTTCATCCCGTTCGTGCTCGTCACCTCCCTCATCATGGTCGGCATGACGGTCGGCGGCGTCTACGCCAGCGACGGTCTCCGTGACGGTCTCAAACCGCTGGAAGCCTCCGAAGCCCTCGTGAAAATCATCGGTCCCGCCGGACGCATCATTTTTGACCTCGGTCTGATCGGAATGACCTGCGGCGCGATCTCCGCGCACATGGTCGTCTGCGGTTTCACGCTTCCCGAAATGTGCGGATTCAAGTACACGAAATGGACTTTCCGCATCTGCGCAATGCTCCCCTCCATCGGTATACTCGGCGTCATGATCAAGCTGCCATTCTGGTTCCCGGTCTTCGCAAGCGCCATCTGCTTCACGATGCTGCCGGTCGCTTACCTGATCTTCTTCATCATGAGCAACAAAAAGTCCTACCTCGGCGACGAAGTCGGAAAAGGCCCGCTCCACGCCATCTTTAACCTGATCCTCGTTGTCGCCCTGGTCATTTCCATCATCGGTGCTGCCATCGCCGTGAAAGACCGCGTCATTGGTGTGATCAAAGAGAATGTAGCAAAACCGGCCGTCACCGCTCCGGCTGAAACTGCTGACGCGACCCCTGCTGAAAACGCGGACGCGACCCCGGCTGAAAATGCAGATGCGGCCCCGGCTGAAAACGCAGATGCGGCTCCGGCTGAAAACGCAGA